>CANBTQ010000141.1 GCA_947372425.1 Comamonadaceae bacterium
GCCCTGAACGCCGCGATTGAAGCGGCCCGTGCCGGCGAGCATGGCAAGGGCTTTGCCGTGGTGGCGGCCGAGGTGCGCAAACTGGCCGAACGCAGCCAGCAGGCCGCACGTGAAATCGGCGACCTGGCGGGTAACAGCGTGTCCACCGCCGAGCGCGCCGGCAAGCTGCTGGACGCCATCGTGCCCAGCATCCAGAAGACCAGCGAGCTGGTGCAGGAAATTGCCGCAGCCAGTGCCGAACAGAGCGAATCGGTGGTGCAGATCGGTGGTGCCATGGGCCAGCTCAGCAAGGCTACACAGCAAAACGCCTCCGCCTCCGAAGAGCTGGCGGCCACCAGCGAAGAGTTGAGCGGTCAGGCCGAACAGCTGCAACAGTCGGTGGCATTTTTCCAAACGGCCGACGGAGCCCGCGTCTTGCCCCGCAGTCGACATGACAGCGGCGTGCGCCGAATCGCCGCCGAGGCTCCCCGCCTGGGCGCATCCCTTCGCCCGGCCGCCGTGCGCGGTGGCGGTGCCTCCAACTTCAGACCCTATTGAGGAGAGGACGTCCCGATGCAAACCGAAAACGCACCCAACCCGCAAGGCCCGGTAGACCATGGTCCGGCGCAGCAGTACCTGACGTTTTCGCTGGGTGAGGAAATCTTTGCCATGGACATCCGCTGTGTGCGTGAAATCATCCAGCACGGCCAAATGACCATGGTGCCGTTGATGCCCGAGTTTGTGCGCGGCGTGATCAATCTGCGCGGCTCGGTGGTGCCCGTGATTGACCTGCAGTCGCGCTTCGGACGGAACCGCGCGCAGATCGGCAAAAAGACCTGCATCATTATTTTTGACACCACGGTTGCCGATGAAAAAGTGGAGTTGGGTCTGCTGGTGGAGTCGGTCAGCGAAGTGATCGACATCCCGCTGGCCCATGTCGAGGCAGCGCCGCAGTTCGGCAACAGCATCCGGCGTGAATTTGTTCACGGCATTGGCAAAGTGGGCGGCGCCTTCATTGTCATCCTGGCACCCGAACGCGCTCTGGATATCAACGAAATGGCCGCCCTGGCCGAACAGGCTTGAAGACTATGAAACTGTCCATCCGCGCGCGCATTCTGCTGGGCTTCGCGCTGCCCATTGCCTTTTTTATCGGCTTCACCTTCTGGCTGGGCGGCCAGTTGGCAGGCGTCAAGCAAAGTATGGTGCGGGTGTCGGAAGAGGGGGTGAAATACGCGCTGCTGGCTGCCAGTGTGGACAAGGATGTGGTGCAGATCCAGCAGTTTTTGTCTGACGTGTCGGCCACCCGCGCCAAAGATGGTCTGGATGACGGCTTCAAAAATGCCCAGGAAAATTTTGATGCCATGAATGTGGCACTGGGGCAGTTTGAACAGCATTTTGTGCAGACCGGTGACAGCCAGGCCGCGCAACGCATCCAGTCCATCCGCGCCGGCGCTGCGCGTTATTTCGAGGCCGGCCAGACCATGGCCCATGCCTATGTGGCCGGTGGTCCGGAGGCCGGCAACAAGCTGATGAGCGGCTTTGACCAGGCCAGCGAAGAGCTGCAAAAGCTGCTGGAACCCTTTGTCAAAGCCCAGGTCGCCCAGATGCAGGGCCAGGTTACCGCCTCGGAGGCCATCGCGGACCAGATCCTGCAGTCGGCTTATGTCATTGTGGTGTTGACGGTGGCAGCAGCCACCTTGCTGGCCTGGCTGGTGACGTCCAGCATTACCCGGCCGCTGAACCGGGCTTTGGGCGTGGCGCAGCAGGTGGCTTCAGGCCGACTCGATACCGTGATCGAGGCCGACGAGAGTGAAATCGGCCAGTTGCTGGCGCCGCTGGGCAAGATGAAGGACACGCTGTTGCAATTTGAGGCTGCGCAGGGCCAGATGGCTACGCAACATGGCCTGGGCATGATTGACCACGTGATCCCGGTCGCGCAGTTTGAGGGCGCTTACGCTGCCATGGCGCAATCCATCAATGCGCTGGTGGGTTCGCACCTGCAGGTGCAGGCCCGCCTGGTGGATCTGCTGGAGAAATATTCGCAAGGCCAGCTCGACGAAGAGATGGAAGCCCTGCCTGGCCAGAAGGCCCGCATCAGCAACACGGCCCGTGCGGCCCGTGCCGCCCTGCAGCAGGCGGCGCAGGCGGCCGAATTCAACCAGCGCATCCGGCTCTCGCTGGACAGCCTGCCGGTTTGCGTCACCGTGTCCAATGCCGAGGCGTTGCTGGTGCATGCCACACCGCCGGCAAAGGAACTGCTCAAGCTGTTTGGCGGTGCCGGCTTCCATGCAGACCAGTTCTACGGCAACAAGCTCAGCACCCTGTTCAAGAACCCGCAGGATGCGGCCACCTTCGATGGTGCCGTGCGCTCGGGCGAAACCGTGGACATGGAAATCCAGGGCCGCAAGCTGCGTCTGCTGGCGCGCCCGGTACACAACGAAGCCGGCAGCACCATCGGGCGCATCACGCAGTGGGTGGATCGCACCGATGAGATCGCCTCCGAGCGTGAGGTCTCCGACATCGTGGCGGCAGCGGCCCAGGGTGACCTGTCCGGCCGTGTCAGCCTGGCAGGCAAGACCGGGTTTTTTGCCAATCTGTCGGCTGCCATGAACCAGTTGCTGGACACCAGCGAAGGCGCCATGAACGACACCGCGCGGGCCCTGGCGGCCCTGGCCGAGGGCGATCTGACGCACCGCATCACGCGGGACTATGCCGGCCTGTTCGGCCAGGTCAAGGCCAGCGCCAATTCCACCGCCGACAACCTGACCCAGGTGATGGGGGAGGTGCGCGCGGCTTCCGACGCGCTCACGGGGGCTGCCGCCCAGGTCAGCGCCACTGCGCAATCGCTGTCGCAGGCGGCCAGTGAACAGGCCTCCAGCGTGGAGCAGACCACCGCGTCCATCGATGTCATGTCGGCCTCGATCGCGCAAAACAGCGACAACGCCAGCGCCACCAACGGCATGGCTACCAAGACCAGCGCCGAGGCCACCCAGGGCGGTCAGGCGGTGAGCCAGACCGTGGCCGCCATGAAGCAGATTGCGGCCAAGATCGGCATCGTCGACGACATTGCCTACCAGACCAATCTGCTGGCACTCAACGCGGCCATTGAAGCCGCCCGCGCCGGCGACCACGGCCGCGGCTTTGCCGTGGTGGCCGCCGAGGTGCGCAAACTGGCCGAGCGCAGCCAACTGGCGGCCAAGGAAATCGGCGACCTGGCCGGCAGCAGCGTGGCCACGGCCGAACGCGCCGGCAAGTTGCTGGACCAGATCGTGCCCAGCATCCAGAAGACCAGCGACCTGGTGCAGGAGATTGCCGCAGCCAGCACCGAGCAGAGCGAGTCGGTGGTGCAGATTGGCGGCGCCATGGGCCAGCTCAGCCAGGCCACGCAACAGAACGCTTCGGCCTCGGAAGAGCTGGCGGCCACCAGTGAAGAGCTGTCGGCCCAGGCCGAGCAGCTGCAGCAAAGCATTGCCTTTTTCAAGACGGGCCAGGCGCCGGCGGCATCACGCGCCAGCCCGGTCCTGGAGCGCCGCGCCAGTGCGCCGCGCCTGACCAACAAAGTAAGCCCTGCGCCGGTGCGTGGGGATGGGGGCGGCAATTTCCGTCCGTATTGAAGGCTGCATTTGGCTAATCTTGTTTTCAGTGATTCTGAGTTTCTGCGCATTGCCGACCTGATGTATGAAGCGGTCGGCCTGTCCTATAACGTATCCAAAAAGTCGCTGATCCACTCGCGGCTGGCGCCGCGCATCCAGAAGATGGGTTTTGGCAGTTTTGGGGACTACATCAGCATGCTGGAAGACGAGTCGCAGGCGGCTGAGTTCCAGATGGCGGTGGACCTGCTCACCACCAACGAAACCTATTTCTTCCGCGAACCCAAGCATTACGACCTGCTGCAGCAGGAGCTTCCCAACTTTGCCAACAAGGCGGCACTGTCCGTCTGGAGTGCAGCCAGCTCGTTTGGCGACGAGGCCTACAGCACCGCCATGCTGATGAACGACCTGCAGATCTCCGGGCGCATAGGTGCCGACTGGTCGATTCTGGGCACCGACATCAGCCATCGCGTGCTGCTCAGCGCCAAGGAGGCGGTGTTCCCGCAGGACCGGCTGCGCGCGGTCACGCCCGAGCGTCTCAAACGCTACTGCCTGCGCGGCGAGGGGCCGTCCGAGGGGCAGGTGCTGCTGCAGGACAAGATCCGCGACCGGGTGCGTTTCGGTCAGCTCAACCTGTGCAAACCGTTCAGCGGCCTGGGGCCGTTTGACGTGATCTTCCTGCGCAATGTGCTGATCTATTTTGATCCGGCCACCAAGGTCGATGTGGTGGACCGGGTGCTGACCCTGCTCAAACCCGGCGGCCTGTTTTTTCTGGGCACTGCCGAAGGCCGTGTGCCCTGCAAGACGCCGCTGCAAACCGTGATACCCGGCGCGTTCCGGAAGGTGGTTTGATGGTGACCCTTGCCAAGCCCGCGCTGCGCCCGGCTGGGCCGCTGGAGCTGATGCCCGGCGATGTCGCCCTGGGCCAGTCCGGCGCACAGTTCAAGACGTTGCTGGGTTCCTGCGTATCCGTGATCCTGACCGATCCGCGGCGCACGCTAGGCGGCATGTGCCATATCGTGCATGTGGGCTTACCCAATGCCGAGAACCGCCACAATACGGCGTACGGCGTGGCCGCCATGCATGAGTTGTTCACCCGGCTGCGCGCCAAGGGCATCAATCCGCGCATGTGCGAGGCCTATGTGTATGGTGGCGGCAATATGTTTCCGCAACTGTTTCGGGACAAGCATGTAGGTATCAGCAATGCCGAGTGGGCCCTGCATTACCTGGATACGCATGGCGTGGCCGTGTTGGATCAGTCCCTGGGTGGCACCGGCTACCGCAAGGTCAGCTGGACTGTGGGGCAACAGGCCCCCGTGGTAGAAACCGTTTTTCCAGAGCAAGGCGTCAAACATGGTGGTTAAGGTTTTTGTGGTCGATGATTCGGCCATCGTGCGCCAGGCGTTGGCCCATATGCTGGCCGACAGCCCGGACATCGAGCTGGTGGGCAGCGCACCCAATCCCCTGCTGGCCATGGAGGCGATTCGCAAGACCACGCCGGATGTGCTGTTGCTGGACATTGAAATGCCGGGCATGGATGGCTTGACCTTTTTGCGCCAGATCATGTCCACCAACCCGATTCCCACGGTGATCTGCTCCACCCTGTCCACCGAGGGCAGCAAGGTGGCGCTCGAAGCGCTGTCGGCCGGCGCCATCTCGGTCATGGCCAAGCCCAAGCTCGGGCTCAAGCAGTTTCTGGATGACTCGCGGCGCGACATGATTCTGGCGCTCAAGACCGCGGCCCGCGCCCGCCCGCGCGCCCGCACCAGCCTGCCCGATGCGGCCGCTGGCAAGGCCGCAGTGGTGCGTGCGCCGGTGCTGTCGTCCATCCATGCGTTTGCCATGAACAAGCCGGTGGTGATCGGCAGCTCCACCGGCGGCACCCAGGCGCTGGAACTGGTGCTGACCAGCCTGCCCGGCGACGCGCCTGGCATTGCCATCACCCAGCACATGCCGGAAAAATTCACCGCCATGTACGCCCAGCGCCTCAACGGCCTGTGTGCCATGCAGGTGCGCGAGGCCAAGGACGGTGATCGGCTGGAACGCGGTCTGGCCCTGATCGCGCCGGGTGGCTTGCACATGCAGCTGCGCAAGGCATCCGGCCAGTATTACGTGCATGTGGTGGACGGCCCGCCGGTGAACCGGCACAAGCCGTCTGTGGACGTGCTGTTCAAGTCCGCGGCCGAGGTGGCCGGGCGCGATGCCCTGGGCATCATCATGACCGGCATGGGCGATGACGGTGCGCGCGGCATGAAGATCATGCACGACGGTGGCGCCCGCACGATCGCGCAGAACGAAGAAACCTGTGTGGTGTTCGGCATGCCCAAGGAGGCGATCAAGCTGCAGGCGGTGGACGAGATCCTGCCGCTGGAGCAGATTGCCCGCGCCATTCTGCAGTTCGATTCGCGCGCCTAGAAATTGGAGCCCCCAGCTCCCCCACTGCGTGTGGGTCGCAGCCCCCAGTTTTCACCGGTTGCAGGATTCAGTTTGTAGCGGTCTGGATGCCGCTGCAGACGCGGCCGCGGCCGGTGTGCTTGGCCTTGTAGAGCAGGTTGTCGGCCAGCCCGATCAGGCCCTGCACATCGCCGGCCGTGTCATCGGCCCGGGTGGCCAGCCCCAGGCTGATGGTGACCACGCTGTCCACCGAAGAGCTCTGGTGCGGAATGGCCAGTTCACGGATCTTGCGTTCCAGCTCGGCGGCGATGGCACGCGCATCCTCGTACGAGGTCTCGGGCAGCACGCAGGCAAACTCTTCGCCGCCGTATCGCGCCACCAGATCGGCCGGCCGCCGCAGGCAGGACTTGAGCGCGTTGGAGATCACCCGCAGGGCGTCGTCGCCGGCCTGGTGCCCGTAGCGGTCGTTGAACAGCTTGAAGAAGTCCACGTCCAGCAGGATCAGCGACAAAGGGGTGTTGTTGCGCGCAGCGCGCGCCCATTCGGTGGCCATCTGCTGATCAAAATAGCGGCGGTTGAACACGCCGGTCAGCCCGTCCAGAAAAACCAGCTTGCGCAGCAGGTCGGACTGGAACTTCAGGGTCAGGTGGGTTTTGACGCGGGCCCGCACCACATCCGGATTGACCGGCTTGGCAATAAAGTCCACCGCGCCCAGATTCAGGCCGTGGGTTTCCTGCGCCGGGTCGGTGTGCGACGTCACGAAGATCACCGGGATGTGGCTGGTGGTCTCGTCGGCCTTGAGCTGTTTGCAGACCTCAAAGCCGTCCAGGCCCGGCATCACCACGTCCAACAGAATCAGATCCGGCGGGTTGTTCTTGCAGATGCCCAGCGCCTGTTCGCCGTTGGTGGCCATGAACACCTGGTAGTCGCCGGCAAAGCAGCGGTACATCACCTGGATGTTGATGGGCTGGTCATCCACAACCAGCAATTTGGGGCGCCCGTGGGTGCTATCCAGCAACTCGGTCACCGGGGCGTCCAGATCAATCATCGTGGTGCCCCGCAGCAATGGCGGGACGTACCGATGCAGTACGGCCTGGGTGAGCCGCCGGCGGGGGACGTAGGTGCAAAAGCGTGCATCGCAAATGGATTTTGGCGTTTATTGTCTCATGCTGTGCGCCATCTTGATGCACGGTTGTAACCGCAGTTTGCAAGCTTCCGTGTGAGAATCGCAACATTAATCGAAGGAGACACACAATATGCCACGTCGCGCCACCAAAATCGTTGCCACCCTGGGCCCAGCCTCCAGCGATCCGGCCCTGCTGGAACAGATGATTCGTGCGGGCGTCAACGTGGTCCGTCTCAACTTCAGCCACGGCAAGGCGCAGGACCATATCGACCGTGCCCGACTGGTGCGCGAAGCCGCCCAGCGCGCGGGTCGCGAAGTGGCCATCATGGCCGACCTGCAAGGCCCAAAGATCCGCGTCGGCAAGTTTGCCGAAGGCAAGGTGTTTCTGGAGCCCGGCCAGAAGTTCATTCTGGACGCGCAGCGCGTCGAGCTCGGCGACATCGATGCCGTGGGCCTGGACTACAAGGAGCTGCCGCGTGAAGTGAAGGCCGGCGATGTGCTGCTGCTCAACGACGGCCTGATCGTGATCACCGTGGATGCGGTGCGCGGCGAACAGGTGCACACCACCGTCAAGCTCGGTGGCGAGCTGTCCAACAACAAGGGCATCAACAAGCA
>CANBTQ010000142.1 GCA_947372425.1 Comamonadaceae bacterium
AGCTCATGGGTGGCTCCTGGGTGGGGTTGTGTGCCGCCATTGTGGGGCAGTTATTCAACTGATTTTGGTATATGGATATGCAGCGCCTGCGCAGGCCTGATAATCAGCCTGTGAAGCCCGCCAGACCACCGCTGGTGCAATTCTGGAAACAGAGCACTGGAGGAACGTCCGGACTGCATAGGGCAGCGTAGCAGCTAACGGCTGTCCACCGACAAGCCTTCCACGCAAGTGGGAGACCCTAAGGTGAGGATTAGAGCAACAGAGACGAGTCGACGGAACAACCTATTGGGTGTTCTATGCGTGTAGCGCGGCGCAAGCCGTGCCCCGGGTAACCGGGTGCGCATAGCCACCCGACGGGCGAAGCCCGTCGGGTGAAACGGGCAATCTCTACGCGCAGCAATACCAAGTAGGCACACGTTGACGGGGCCCCCGGAGTGTGCGGGTAGGTAGCATCGAGCCGCTCGGGTGACCGACGGCCCAGATTAATGGTGGTCACATGGGGGGAAACCCCCATGCACAGAATCCGGCTTATCGGTGGGCTTCACACTTTTGCCACCCTTTTTGGAGTATGGTTGATTCATCGATCAACCCCTTGGAGGAGGCACCATGCGAGCCGTACGCGCACTACTCAAAAACACCGACGCACCCTGGAGCCTGCATCCGCAGGAAAGCGTGTTTGATGCCTTGCAGACACTGGCCAACCACGACGTGGGCGCGCTGATGGTGATGGAAGAGGGCCGGTTGGTGGGCATTCTTTCCGAGCGGGACTACACCCGCAAGATTGCGCTGGCCGGTAAGGCATCCAAGGACACACGGGTGGCCGACATCATGACCGCCAAGGTGCTCACCGTGGCAGCGGACTCGCGCACCGAAGACTGCATGGCACTGATGAGCCAGAAGAAGATTCGCCACTTGCCGGTGGTCGACGGTGACAAGGTGCTGGGCATGATTTCGATCCGCGACATCATGGACGAAATCATTGCCGACCAGGAAGCCACCATCAACCAGTTGCAGACCTACATCGTTTCCTAGGGCGCCGCGTCTGCGCCTGCCACTTCGCGCCTGCGCAAGCTTCGCCAAACGGCTTGCGTTTTGCCCTGGTGCAACCCGGCGGAAAAACTAAAACTTTTCGTACGGGCTGAGAAAGCGCCACTGGCCCGTGGGCAGGTCTGTCAGCGCCAGGCGCCCCAGGCGGATGCGGCGCATGGCCTGTATTTCCAGGCCGGCCTTGCCGCACAGGTAGGCGATCAGGCCGGGGTGAGCACCCTTGATGGCAAAACGCAGTTTGCTCAATTCCGGCGAGGAGCTGTTGACGCTGAACTTGACCTGCGGCAGCGGGTTGCGCTCGTCATTGAGTGCGCGCGCAATCTTCTGCAACTGCTCGGGTTGCACCTCGCCCGTGACGTCCACAATCAGTTCGTGTTCCATGGCGTTCATGTCTTCGCTGAGCTTGCGCGTGGTGCGCCAGTCCTGCGTGAACACCACCAGGCCGCTGGCACCGGTTTCCAGCGGCACCTCCGCTTCCAGGTGCAAAAAATGGCGCTTCAGTGGGCGTATGCCGGACTGGTCGTTGCTGTAGCGGTTGGCAACGGTCAGCAGGGTGCGTGCGTTGGGTATCTGCGGCTTTTTGCCGCGGCCACGCGTGGGCGGCGCATCGTCTTCGTCTTCATCGTCGTCCTCTTCTTCCACGCCATCCAGCCAGCCGGAAGGTTTGTGCAGGATCAGCGTCACATCGGCCTGCGCCAGCAGCGTGGCATCCGGATGGATGGTGAGGGTTTGATGCAGCACGCGAAACGCCGGCTCTTCCACCACCACGCCATCGACCATCACCCAGCCGCCTTCGATGTACTGCTCGGCCTCTTTGCGCGAGCAGCCTTTTTGCGCCATCACGCGCTTGGACAGGCGTTCGCCCTCGTTCTCGGGTGCTGTGACGGGCTTGGGGTTCCGGTCCACCGTGCGCGGGCGGTTTCTGGGCTTGGCCCTGGAGGGCGCGGCAGGTCGGTCACCGGCCGCAGGGGCCGGCCGGTTGGACAGCGGGTTGCTGGCAGCCCAGGCTTCCCGTTTGATGGCGCGGTTGGACTCAGGCCGGGCCGACTCCGTCCGGTCCGGGCGTTCGGTGCGTGCCGGGGGGGCGCCTTCAGGTCGGGCCGCTCTTTGAAAGGTACTCATGCAGGGCTCGATTCAGGTGGTGAGGTTGTTAATTGCTGGATGTGTTCCACATGCGCCAGCAGGGAGCGTTTGGCTACCGGCCAGATGCGCGGGTCCACATCGTCATAGGCCAGGGGCAGCCACTGGTCCAGATCGCCGTTGGGATTGGCCTGCATCACGGCGGCGATTTTCGCCTCCCGCGCCAGGCGGTGGGTTTTGAGGTGATGAATGGCGTGCAGCGCGCCGGTAATCACATGGCCATGCGCCGGCAGGATGAAGTCCACCTGCAGCGCGGCGCACTGCGCGGCCAGCACATCCAGCGACTGCAGGTAGTGGCCCATATGGCCGTCCGGCGGGTCGATCACGGTGGTGCTGCCGTTGAGAATGTGGTCACCGGAAAACAGCAGACCGTCTTCTTCCAGCAGCAGGCAGACATGGTTGGCAGCGTGCCCGGGCGTAAAAATCACGCGCAGGCTGTGGGGCGTATCGCTTGCGGCGCCGGGTGTCAGGAGCAGCACCTCGCCATCCACCAGGGCCAGGTCGGGTGTGAAGGCGCTGGCGTCGCGCGCTGTGGGGGCTGAAGGCAGGCCCAGAATGGCGGGCGCAGCGGCCACCGCAGCACCCTGGGCCAGGCCGCCTTGCGCGCACAGCTCCTGCAGGGGGAGGGCGCCGGGGGAGTGGTCGGGGTGCGAGTGGGTGCACACAATCATGCGGATATTGCCGCCGCTGCCATCGGCAAAGCGGGCGGCCTGCCACAGGCGTTGCAGGTGGTCCGCATCGGCCGGGCCGGGGTCTATGGCAATAAAGCCGCTGCGGGTATCGCCCACCAGATAGCTGTTGGTGCCGGGGCCGGTCATGACGCCGGGGTTGGGTGCGGTCAGGCGCAGCACGTTTTTCAGAATGGCAACCGGGCTGTCGGTCTGCCAGTCTGCGGGTGCGGGAATAGGGCCCACGTCGGGTTGGACAATTTGCGAGGGTCTGGGCATGCGGCCCATTTTGCAACCAAAAGCACGGCCATTTCGAAGTCGGGTTTGAAGTCCGCGCCGGGACGCGCGCTGCGCGGATAATTGGTGCATGCGAATTCCGTTCACCAAAATGCAGGGCGCGGGCAACGACTTTGTCGTGCTCGACGAGACCCGCGGCCGCCTGGGCCTGACCGCCGCGCACTACCGCTTCCTGGGCGACCGCCACTTTGGTGTCGGTGCCGACCAGATCCTGACCGTACGGCCCTCACCGGCGGCGGGCATTGACTTTGAATACATCATCCACAACGCCGATGGCGCCGAGGTGGAGCAGTGCGGCAATGGTGCGCGCTGCTTCGCCCGCTTTGTGCGTGATAGTGGTCTGAGCGCCAAGGACAGCTTGCGCGTGCAGACCATGAAGGGCGTCATCGAACCCCGGCTCACGCCGGATGGCCGTGTCACCGTGGACATGGGCGCACCGCACTTTGCGCCGCAGGATCTGGCCTTTGATGCCAGTGGTCTGCAACTGCAGTCACAGGGCGACTGGGGCAACTGGTCGGTGCTGCCGGCGGGCGCGGCCAAAGAGGTTTTGTTGGCCACCGTCTCCATGGGCAACCCGCATGCGGTGATCCAGGTGGCGGATGTGGATAGCACACCGGTAGAAACGCTGGGCCCCGGCGTGCAGGGCAATCCGCGCTTTACCCAGGGCGTCAACGTCGGCTTTATGCAGGTGCAGAGTCGCAGCAGCATCCGTTTGCGCGTGTTTGAACGTGGCGTGGGCGAGACCCTGGCCTGTGGTTCGGGTGCCTGTGCGGCGGTCGTCGCCGGTATCCGCCTGGGCCTGCTGGATGCGCGCGTGGATGTGCACACCCGGGGCGGCATGCTGACCATTGCCTGGGCCGGCGGCGATGCGCCGGTGCTGATGACGGGGCCGGCCACCACGGTATTCCGGGGTGAGATTGATCTGCCCGACACGCTGGCGGACTGAGGTCTGCTGCTTCCCCTTTATTTCTCAACTATCACCGAGCCTCCATGAGCAACCTTCTCAACTCCGCGCTGGCCAACCCCATTACCGAAGACGACATTGCCAACTACCTGGCCAATACGCCCGACTTCTTTATCCGCCACGCCGAATTGCTGGCCGCCGTGCAGCTCAACAGTCCGCATGGCCACCGTGCGGTGAGCCTGCAGGAGCGCCAAGCCGAGATGCTGCGCGAGAAGATCAAGCTGCTGGAGCAGCGCATCATGGAGATGATGCGCAACGGCAATGACAACGTCATCCTGTCCAACAAGATTCTGCGCTGGGCTGGCAGCCTGCTGCAGGGTGGCGATCTGCGCGCGTTGCCGCAGCAGATGGCCAATGACATCGAGCAGCAGTTTGCCGTGCCCCAGGTCGGCCTGCGCCTGTGGGATGTGTCGGCCGACTACGCTGGCGAGCCCTTTGCCCAGGGGGTGAGCGACGACCTCAAACTGTTTGCCTCCTCGCTGACCGAGCCCTTTTGCGGCCTGAACACCGGTTTTGAGTCGGTCAACTGGCTGGAGACACCGGCGTCCATCACCTCGCTGGCGCTAATCCCTTTGCGCATGGGGCCGAGCGGCTCCACCACGCCGGCTTTTGGTCTGCTGGTGCTGGCCTCGGGCGATGCCCAGCGATTTACCAGCGGCATGGGCACCGACTTCCTGGCCCGTATTGGCGAACTTGCCAGTGCGGCGCTGTCGCGCCTGCGTTAAGCGACGGATTCACCAGGCAACAGACCATGCCTGATGCTGTGGCCCTGGTCGAAAAATACCTGGAATATGTGCGCGTCGAAAAGCGCCTGGCGCAGCGCACGGTGGAACTCTATGCACTGGATCTGCACAAGCTGCAGGCCTTTGCCGCGCAAGTCCCCGTGGACCTGCTGGCGGTGCGCAACCCGCATGTGCGGCGCTGGGTGGCGCAGATGCACAGTGGCGGGCGCAGCGGCCGCGGCATCGCGCTGATCCTCTCCGGTTGGCGCGGCTTTTATGCCTGGCTGGGCCGCAATGGCCAGATTGCCAGCAACCCGGTGCAGGATGTGCGCGCACCCAAGGCGCCCAAGCCCCTGCCCAAAGCCCTGGGCGTGGACGACGCCGTGCAATTTGCCGACTTCCAAAGTGACGACGATCCTTGGCTGGAGGCGCGTGACAGCGCCATGGTCGAGCTGCTGTATGGCAGCGGCCTGCGCGTCGGTGAACTGATAGGGCTGGATGTAGAGGCCAGCAGCCAGGCGCGCGGCTGGGTGGACATGCAGGCCGCCGAGGCCCATGTGCTGGGCAAGGGCGCCAAGCGCCGCACCGTGCCGGTGGGGACGACGGCGCTGGCTGCACTGGAACGCTGGTTGGCACTGCGTGGACCCATGGGCACCGTCCGGGCCGGGCCGGTGCACGCCAGCCAGGCCGATGCGGCACGCGCCCTGTTCACCGGCCGCAACAGCACGCGCCTCACCGCCCAGTCGGTCTGGCAGCGCCTGCGGCGGCGCAGCCTGCAGGCGGGCGTTGCGACGCCGGTGCATCCACACATGCTGCGCCATTCCTTTGCCAGCCATGTGCTGCAAAGCAGCGGCGACCTGCGTGCCGTGCAGGAACTGCTGGGCCACGCCAACATCACCACCACGCAGGTCTATACCCGGCTGGACTTCCAGCACCTGGCCGATACCTATGACAAGGCGCATCCGCGGGCGCGGGTCAGGGGCAAGCCGAAAGCTTGAGCGGGCGGCGGCTTTCTGGGCCGGACAGCGCTTGCCCACCTGCGGCAGCCCCAAGCTGAGCGACGACAATAGCCCCCATGAAAATCATTCGTCTGCGCGCCGGCAAAGAGCGCTCCCTGTTGCGTCGCCATCCCTGGATCTTTGAATCGGCCATTGCCAAAGGGGGCGGTGACAGCGGGGAGACGGTTCGGGTCGAGTCGGCGGAAGGCCTGTTCCTGGGCTGGGCGGCGTTCAGTCCGGCCTCCAAAATCCGTGCCCGCATGTGGAGCTTTGATGAGAAGCAGCGCATTGATGCAGGCTTTTTCCAGGCCAGCATTGCCAAAGCCGTGCAGGCCCGCACGCGCTTTGACATCCAGAGCAACGGTGTGCGCCTGATCCATGGTGAGTCCGACGGCTTGCCGGGCCTCATCGTGGACCGGTATGGCGACACGCTGGTGGCGCAGTTCACCTCGGCCGGCGTCGAGCGCTGGAAAGAGGCGATCGCTGACGCCCTGCTGGCCGAGACCGGCCTCTCCAAACTCTATGAGCGCTCCGACGCCAGCAGCCGCACCCTGGAAGGCCTGACCGAGCAGACCGGCTGGCTGCGCGGCGACGGTGCCACCGACCTGGTGCTGCAGGAGCACGACTGGAAGCTGCACCTGAGTATTGCCACCGGCCACAAGACCGGCTTTTACCTGGACCAGCGCGACAGCCGCCAGAAGTTTGCCAGTTACACCCAGCGCCTGCAGTTCCAGCGCGTGCTGAATTGCTTTTGCTACACCGGCGGTTTCAGCGTCGCGGCCCTGAGTGGTGGTGCCGGGCATGTCACGTCGATTGATTCCAGCGGCCCTGCGTTGGAGCTGGGGGCCGCCAACGTCGCCTTGAATGGTTTTGATGCGTCGCGCGCCACCTGGCTGGATGCCGACGTGAATGCATCTTTGCGCCAGTTTGGCCAGGAGGGACGGACCTTTGACGCCATCATTCTCGATCCGCCCAAGTTCGCACCCACCGTGGCGCATGCCGAACGTGCCGCGCGCGCCTACAAGGACATCAACCGCCTGGCCTTCAAGCTGCTGGAGCCTGGCGGCGTGCTGTTCACCTATTCCTGCTCGGGCGGCATCAGCGCCGACCTGTTCCACAAGATCGTCGCCGGTGCCGGCGCCGATGCGGGTGTCGACGGCTTCATCACCGAACGCATGGGCGGCGCCCCCGACCACCCGATGACGATTGCCTTTCCCGAAGGCGAATACCTCAAGGGCCTGGTGGTGATGCGACGCTGAGACGTAAGCCCCCCGCCTTGAATAGCTCGCTAAACTCCCCAACTGCTGATTTTCGGAACCCATCTAACATGTCTCTCATTCCCGCCACCATCCTCACCGGCTTCCTGGGCTCGGGCAAAACCACGCTGCTCAAGCGCGTGCTGGCCGAGGCCCACGGTCAGAAGATTGCTGTCATTGAGAACGAGTTCGGCGAAGAGAACATCGACAGCGACATCCTGGTCAGCGACACCAACGAGCAGATCATCCAGATGAGCAACGGCTGCATCTGCTGCACCATCCGCGAAGACCTGCGCGCCACGCTGCGTGATCTGGCCGAGAAGAAGCGCAAAGGTGAGCTGGACTTTGAGCGCGTGGTGATCGAGACCACCGGCCTGGCCGACCCCGGCCCGGTGGCGCAGACCTTCTTCATGGACGACGAGGTGGCCGAGTCCTACCTGCTGGACTCCATCCTGACCCTGGTGGATGCCAAGCACGCCGAGCAGCAGCTCAATGACCGCCAGGAGGCGCGCCGCCAAGTGGGCTTTGCCGACCAGATCTTCATCAGCAAGTCAGACCTCGTGTCCAAGGACGCGCTGGACGCCCTGACGCACCGCTTG
>CANBTQ010000143.1 GCA_947372425.1 Comamonadaceae bacterium
AAGACCCTGGCGAGCGACCGTGCAGCCGCACTGAGCGCGTCCACGGCAGTGGCGGCCGACAAGGCGGCCCTGGCCGCCGCGATGCAAACCCTGAAAGCCGACCGCGCTGCCATCAACAGCCCGGTCGCCGCGGCGGCCGCCAATGCGGGACTGTCCCTGCATGCCTCTAGCGAAGGCCAGGAACACAGCGCAGCAGGCTCCGCGTCAAAAGGCGAATCCAAGGGTGAAGGCCACGCCTCAACCGGCGGGCAAGGTGGCCAGGGCGGCAACGGCAGCCATGGCGGTCAGGGTGGTCACAACAGCAAGTAAAGCCTGATCAGACGATCTTGCAGCGGATTAGCGCGTCCTCATCCAGCGCGTAGACAGCGCACAGCCGGTGATAGCCATCGGCAATGACCACCCGGCCATGGGCATCGTCACGCAGCAACAGCAGCGGCGACAGAGGCACACCGTCGTGAATCTTGCCGCTGTCCTTTTGTACGTGTGAGTTGCTCACACCCAGCAGGGACAGTTGTGAGGCCCGGAAAATATCCTTGGCCTTGAACTGGGTTACCGGTGCAGCACGCAGTTGCTTGACGATGGCCGCGGCTGCAGCGTCCGGATGAAGAATGCGCAGGTAGGATTCCGCAGCAGGGTAGTCATGCTCCTCTGCATCCGCCAGCCACAGGACTTGGGTTGCCTTGGATTCCTTGGATTTGGACATGTGCTTTCTTTCCAGTCCGACGGATCAGGCGCCCTGGTCAATTTTGTAAACAAAACCGCGTGCCACTCTGGGTGGCGCATTCAGCAGTTTGGCGATGTCTTCGATATCGTCGGGTAAGGCTGCATTGTCCCAACCCTGTTCGGTATGGCGCGCCAGGCGCACGGCCAACAGCACATTGCGCACCGTGGGGTGTTCCGCATGCTTGCCGTCGCTGATGCGCACCAGCAGCTCGGAAAAGCGCCAGAACTTCATCAGCTCCTGGCGCAGGTCGCTCAAATCGATATTGAACACAAAGCGCTGCAGACTCACGCTACGCAGCGTCGGGTTGGCCTGCTGCATGGCCCGGATTTCCATTTCCATGGACGGGGCATAGCAGAACATCAACATCTCGGCAAAATCATTCAGGAAGGCGGCCTGCCGGATCACCGCCACATCGGTATCTCCCCGGTGCACCGCAAAGCCGGTGGCGAAATGGGCGGCGCGGTTGGCGCGCTTGATCAGGGCCAGCAAAGCCTCCAGCGCGGCCGGTTGGCCTTGCAGCTGGTCTTGCACTGTGGGTTGCACGCCAAAATTGCGGAAGAACGGCGCCACACCCATCATGATCAACGAACTCACCACAGTCTCGGTCTGCGTGCTCTCCACATTGCGGCGCTTGGCAGACACATAGGCCAGCACCTTCATGGTCATGAAGGGATCGGTATCAATCAGATCGGCCAGCATGCCGGCATCCACTTCTTCTTCGCGCTCCCGCAAGGCCTCCAGCGCCAGCGAGGTCTCCTGCAAGACCGGAATGTCGGCCTGCAAAAAGAAACGGGTCCAGGCCGCCAGGTCACGCAGCGGTTCTTTCAGGTGCAGCGCAGGCGGGGCAATCGGAGGCGCGCTAGGCGTATCGGGCATATCGGCTTAGGGGTTGCATGGGCGCGAGTATCAGCCTGCGAGAAGCTCTGGTCAACCGGCCTTGTGCGTGTCTGCAACGCCTCTGTCACGCATCGACTAAAAATCGGCCATCACACCCACGGTAACGATGGAATATTTGCTGTCAAAGCGGCTGGCCGTGCTGGTGTTGTAGGTGACCGGCATCTCATTGAAAAACAGGTTGCTGCTGAACTGCCCCCGGGCAAAGCCACGCAGGCCGGTGCTGAACCGGTAACTGCTCTCCACCACTACGGTGTGGTTTTGGGTGTATGAAGACAGTTTGCGCGCCGCCAGAATGTCGTCCACCGATTCGCGCTGGGCCATGTGAAACAGGTAGCCGGCCTTCAGGGTCCAGGGCCCGTTGTGCCAGCTGCCGTTCACTCCGGCCTGCACGAAATTGCCGCGCCAGGCGATCTCCTTGGCCACATCAATGCCCAGGCGGCCCGAGTTGTCGTAGAGCTCGGTCAGGTAAATGCCGGCATTGCAGGGCGATGCCAGCGTGCCGTAGATTGCATTGCCGGTAAAGGCCAGGTTGTAGTGGCACCCATCCAGTGTGGTGGTGGCCGACATGGCGCCATAGCTGAGCTGGCTGGCACCGGCACTGAGCAACACACTCACATCAGACTGGGCAGAGAGCTGCCAGGTCCCCACCAGATCCGCCTGCAGCTGCTGATCGGCCGGGTTGGTGATCCTGACGCTATCGAGCTTGGCACCGGGCACCACCACCGGTTTGGTGGTGTCGGTGGCAGCGGCATAGTTGCCCCAGCCCGACAGCCGCAGCGCCAGCGCCGGCACCCTGCCCTCGGGCTCCATGAAACGGTATTGGCCGGAAAGCTGCCAACTGGTGTACTGGTAGGTGTCGGTTGCATCCCCCACAGCGCGCTGCCACAGGCTGCCCGAAAGCCAGCCCTTTTCACCCACACGCACACCGCCACGCACATGGGAGCCCCGGTAATCGCCGGTGGCCTTGTCGGGATCGCTGGAGACGCTGCGAAAGTTCAGCACATCCAGCTGCTGGTTCATGGCATCGAAACCCAGCTCCAGGGTGCCGTGCTCCAAACCGCGCTCCGGCGTAGCCGTCAGCAAGGCATCCAGCGGCGCAGCCAGCACCGGCGCGCACGCCACCAGCAAGCCCGCACCCCAGACTCTGAGACACCCCATGCAAACTCCCTGCTTCGTGCTAACCGAAGCAGGGAGTGTAGTCAGCAGCAGCACCGCATCAATTGGTCAGGTTGATGTAGCCCACCAAACCATAGCCCGTGACCGGCACGACGCCACCCGGCACACCGCCGCTCACCGTGGTGGGCATCTGCACCGTCAGGCTGTCAAACAGCGTGCCGTCTGCCTTGCGCAGCGGCAACTGGTTCACCACAATCGTCACCTTGTACTTGCCCCGCAACGCGCTCATGTTGGTGAACTGGTTGCTCAGGCCGGTAATGCCGTAGTTCACCACCTCGCCAAACATCACCGTGCTGACCGCGTTGGCGGCCGTGCTCAAGGTGTTGCTGATGCCCTGCACCTTGGAGGCAAAGTTGATCACGGCCTTGGTATTGCCATCGCCCGACACGCCGTAAATCAGCGCCTGCGGCAGATTGGGCACGTTCAGCGTGATGTTGCTGCCGCTCTTGGAAACCGTCACCTGGTCGGTGTAGGCCCGTATCAAGCCCTGGCTGCCCGCCGTCGTATCTTCAATCTGCACCGCTGCACTCAGGGTTTGTCCGGCAGCGAGGTTGAAGGTGCCGTTCTCCGCCAGGTTCAGCTTGATGGCCGCCGCGTTCGACATAGGCCACTTGATGTTGATGCCGCTGGACTGGAACGCCGCCATCGTGTAGTTGACTGCGCTGGCCGTGGTGCCGTCAGCCGAGAATCCAATCGCATTATTCGGCAAATACAGGTAGTTGCTCGGAGCCACCGGGGGCGCCGTCACCGGAGCGCTCAGGGTGATGTTGTCCAGGTAATAGGCCTGCCCGCTGGTGGTCAACGTGGCGTCGGGGGTAATGGCAATGGTGTTGTACACCTTGCTGCTGTCCACCGCGCTCATATCCCAGGTCACGGTACTCCAGGTATTGGCCGCGCCGGTTGCCGTGCCATCCACTTCGACAAAATCGCTTTGCGTTACCTGTACCTTCAACTTGATGACAGCGCCGGCACGGGTGGAATACACCGATGCGGTTATCTGCTTGCGACTGGCCGTAAACGGAATGGGCTGGTTGACACCAAAGTAAATGCCGCCCCACACCTCCGCGCCTGTGGGCTTCACAATCTTCAATGCATTGCCGCTTCCGCCCGAGGGACCCGCCTCCACCGTCGGCAACGCACCGCCATAGGCGCCCATGCCGGAAAAGGCCGGTGCTGCTTCGTCAAAGCTAAACAAGGTGGTGGAGCCACCCGTCGTCGGCTTGGCCGCCTGGGTGGCGGTCGCCGTGGCCAAGTTATCGAGCGCAGACGGTGAGGTATTGGCATTCAAAGCGCCGCTGGTCACAGCCGCCTTCACCGTGTCGGTGATAGCGGTATTGGCCTGACGATCCAGCACCGTCGCGGCAATGGTCGTATCCGACGTGGACAGCAAAGCCTGCGCCTGTGCCGTCAGGGCCGCGTTGATCACCGCCGGAAGCTTCGCTGCGCCACCCGCAGCCGCCAGTTTCTGCTGGACGGTGGTATCCACCGCGCTCGCGCTGGAAATATCCGTCATCGCCGCCGTCAGCATGCTGTTCACCACCGTCGTATTCATCACGGGTGTGGCATCTCCGCTGATCAGGGCGGGGCCGCTTTTCAAGGTGTCCGCCAATGCCACGGCCACCTGCGAGTACACCGTCTCGGTGGAGCCGCTGCCGGTCATACCGGCCAGGCCGTTCACCAACTCGGTGGTCTTTTGCAGCAACTGCTGCACCGCCAGTGTCTTCTTCAGCAGCGCCGGATTCTTCAGACTGCCATCGGCATTGGTCGCTGCCGGATCCACCGTCAGCAGGTCAGTGCCAGCGGGCAGGTTCAGTGCCGTGGTGATCTGCGCTGCCGTCATGCCCGCTACCAGCAGCGTCGTCAGCGGCGTCAGCACGGTTGCACCGGCGGGCGCGCGCAGCAAGCCGACAAAGGGCAGACCTGTATCGGCATTGGTGCCGGTACCATCCACACCGCCCAGCGTGCCGTGCGCGCATCCCGGATTGAAGGTGAACTTACCATCGCCCGTGTTGGACGTATAGGTCACCGGCTCGCCCGCGTCGTATTTGCCGTTTTCATTGACGTCACACACGACCTTGGCAAAGTTCAGGTAGCCATCCACCAGGGTGCCATTCACCGGATTGGACGCAACCGAGCCGGAGCCGCCGCCTCCACCTCCACCGCAGGCAGCTACCAGCAAGGTAGCCACCGCAGTGGGTATTAAACGAAGTTTGAAATGCATGGGGTACTCCCGAATTCTGTGAATGACCCCGCCACCAGGCAGGGTCGATTGGGTGGAATGGGATTAGTTGTTGGTGAAGGCGATCGGACCCAGGTTGATACCCGTGGAGTAAGACGTGGGGTCGCTTGCATTGGCCTTGGTATTGGCATTCGTAAAGTTGAAGCTGCTGGCAGGCACGTTAACCACCACGCGGGCAAGCGCTCCAAGCACCGAGGCCACAGCCGTAGAGTTGGTGTCTGCGCCGCACACACCCTTCACGGTCCAACCAGCCAATGGAAGCTTGTAGGTGGAACCAGCACCGATCTTCAAATTGGCAGTAAACGTCTTTGAAATCTCGGTACCGCCGGAGCCTGTAGTCGTACATCCCGTAACTTTTGGCCCAACCAAAATCGCTTCAATCGTCGGATTGAAGTTGGCTTGCTCATACATGGATGCTGGTCCCCAAGCCTTGAATTTGATACTTCCATAGCTGCTGACATTCACAACGCCGTTGTTGGGTGCATTGACAAACAGCCCCATGTAGGAATTGGCGAACGTGCTCGCTGGGCCGGTGAGGACATAGTAGCGAAAGAAATTTGGTATGCCGGGCTGATCAATGCTTCCGCTGATCCAGCCGCCCACATCCAGCTTTTGACTAGATGAGTCCATCAACGGATCGTTGAAATACCCAACATTTCCATTGGCCGCTGCACCAGTCGAGGTAGCCCCCGGGAAAAGTGCGTGGTGGCCCAATGAGTCAACTGGCCCAACATAGTCACCGGCAAATACCGCATCCCCCGTGGCAACAAAGCCAAAGGCATCACCTGCCGATGCAACAGGAATAGTGACGGGGCCAGCAGAGCCCATTGCGGCACTTGGGTTGGCCGTGCCTGCGCTACCAGCGGTCGCAGTGCCCCAGAAATAGATGTTGTCTACGTAGACAGTTCCTGCGGTCGCCGACTCGATCTTGATCTGGATGATGGCAGTCTTGTCGGCAGCGGTGTAGTTGCTCAGATCAATATCAACACTGTTCCAGCCAGTGGCTGTGATGGCCTGGGTGTAAGCGTTTTCCTTGCCGGCACTGATCAGTGAAATCTTCATGCTGGTCATATCGGCAGACCAAAGGTCCATATGCAACTTTCCTTTGGCGGAGACATCCACTGGATTGGCTGCCCAATCGAGTCCCTCGTACGCGCCCACAGCGCCAAATCCACCTGCCTGGAAGCCGTACATCAGTGACTTGTTGCCGGCAATCGTCACCTCGGATTCGGTTACCGATTGACCCCAGTCCGGGCGGGCGTTAAAGCCCGCCACCGTTGCGGCCTCACTGTATATCGTGACTGCACCGGCCGGAATGGTGGTAGTCGGCGCGCACGTGGGTGCTGTGGTGCCGCAGGAGACCGGAGCAGACGCTGCCTTGTAGAAGTAAATATTGTCCACGTAGAGCGTGCCCGAAGCCGGCTGCGCATCGAGCTTCAGTTGAATGACTTTTGTCTTGTCAGCCGCGGTGAAAGAACTCATGTCCAGGTCGTAGCTGTTCCACCCAGCGAGAGTCGGCGTCAACGTGACGGCGTTTTCCTGTCCGGCTGAAATCACCGACAGCTTGAAGGTTGCCAGGTTGGGCGTCCATACGTCGATGTGCAATTTCGTCATGGCTGACACGTCAACCTGCGGGAACTCGATGCCCTCGTAGTTAAGCGCCGCGTACTGCTCGATCTTGTTTCCGGCGACTGTCTGCTCGACGGCCGTGGTGGACTGACCCCAATCCGGGCGCATGTTCACGCCCGCGAGTACGGTATAGGCCTCGCCATAAATAGAAATTACGTCCGATGCAACACGTGTCGGTGGCGTGCTCGGTGCCGTAGTCGGCACTAATCCAAAGGTACTATCCGCCGCAACGGTATTGGTGTTGTTGGCCACATCACTGAACTTGCCGATTGCCACGGTGGCGGTTACCGCCGTGGCCGCTGCATCCGGCGTCACCGACAACGTGTAATGCGTGGCATCCACCTTGGTCACGGTCGCTGCCTTGGCACCACCAGTGACCGCGACATCGTCTGCCGTAAATGAGGTTCCCACATCTTCACTAAACACAAAGCTGAACGTCACCGCCCCACCCGTGCCCGCCGCCGAGGTGATCGCCACAGTGGGCGGCACAGTGTCTGTGCTGGCGCCCCCGCCGCAGGCGGCGAGGAACAGGGTGGCTGCGAGTGCGCAGGCCGACAGGGTGAGGTGGTGGGTGCTCTTGGTCATCGAATGGTCTCCAGACTTTTATGTTGGCTCTTGCTCGGACGGTTTGCGCAAAGGCGCGATTGCAATTTGAATTTTGAGCGCCTTTTTGAAAGCGCTTTCATAAATGTACGGTGTTCATGCATTTGTCACATTGGTGGTTTCCCGTAAGGGTTATGGCGCTATTGGTAAATCCGCACGTAGTCGACTTGCATACTGTCGGATACAAAGCTACCGGGCACCGCGCCACCCAGCACGCCACCCATGGCCACATTCAGCAGCAGGTATTGCGGCTGGTTGAAGGGCCAGACGCTGGACGGGGCATTGGCGGGCTTGTCGAAGGTGTTGTAGACCAGCCCATCCACACCAATCTGGATGCGGTTGGCGGTCCAGGTGAGTTGGTAGTTGT
>CANBTQ010000144.1 GCA_947372425.1 Comamonadaceae bacterium
GGCATACAGTGCAGGCTTGTCGTGCACCCACAAGGAGCCTTATGCAAACCAGCACACCCACCGGCGGCACAATCGCCACCGTTTCGAACCCCTACGGACACCCGCTTCCGTCGTACCTGCAGGCCGACCATCTCGGCCCCTGGGGCGTCTATCTGCAACAGGTGGACCGCGTGATTCCCCACCTCGGCCATCTGGCACGCTGGGCCGAAACCCTGAAGCGCCCCAAGCGGGCCCTGATCGTGGATGTACCCATCGAGTTGGACAACGGCACCATCGCCCACTTTGAGGGCTACCGCGTGCAGCACAACACCTCGCGCGGTCCGGGCAAGGGCGGCGTGCGCTTCCACCAGGACGTGACCTTGTCGGAAGTGATGGCGCTGTCGGCCTGGATGTCGGTAAAAAATGCAGCCGTGAACGTGCCCTTCGGCGGCGCCAAGGGCGGTATCCGGGTCGACCCCAAGACCCTCTCGCGCGGTGAACTCGAGCGCATGACGCGCCGCTACACCAGCGAGATCGGCATCATCATCGGCCCGACCAAGGACATTCCGGCACCCGATGTGAATACCAACGAACAGGTCATGGCCTGGATGATGGACACCTATTCCATGAACGAAGGTGCCACGGCCACCGGTGTGGTGACCGGCAAGCCGGTGGACCTGGGCGGTTCGCTGGGACGCCGCGAAGCCACCGGACGCGGTGTCTATACCGTCGGCGTGGAGGCCGCGCGCCACATCGAGCTGGACATCAGCCAGGCCCGTCTGGCAGTGCAGGGTTTTGGCAACGTGGGTGGCATTGCCGCCAAGCTGTTTGCACAGGCCGGTGCCCGCGTGGTGGCGGTGCAGGACCATGGTGGCACCATCTACCTTGAATCGGGTCTGGACGTGCCGGCCCTGCTGACCCATGTGGCGCAGCACGGTACCGTGGCCGGCTTTGCCAAGGCCGAGGTGCTGGCCGATGACGCGTTCTGGGGGGTGGACTGCGACATTCTGATTCCGGCTGCGCTGGAGCAGCAGATCACCGCGGCCAACGCCGGCCGTATCAAAGCGCGCATGGTGATTGAAGGCGCCAACGGCCCCACCACGCCCGAGGCCGACGACATTCTGCAGGAGCGCAATATTCTGGTGCTGCCGGACGTGATTGCCAATGCCGGTGGTGTGACGGTCAGCTACTTCGAGTGGGTGCAGGATTTCTCCAGCTTCTTCTGGACCGAGGACGAAATCAATGCCCGACTGGTGCGCATCATGAAGGAGGCCTTTACCGGCGTCTGGCAGGTGGCGCAAGACAAGAAGGTGAGCCTGCGCACCGCGACCTTTATCGTGGCCTGTACCCGCATCCTGCGGGCGCGCGAACTGCGCGGACTCTACCCCTGAAAGCGGGCGCGGGCTCAGCCAGCGCCAGGCCGCCTTGCACCGGTTTGCCGCCCCATGGAGGCAGCAAACCCTGCGTGGCGGACGGGCGTGGTGGCTGTCAGCGCGCGTGCCGCTACTGCAGGGGCTCCTTCAGGGCCTGCGGCAGCACCACCGGCAGGATGTCGATGCCCTCTTCCACCAGGGCACGCGCCTCGTCGGCCGTGGTGCGGCCGCGGATGGCGCGTTCTTCGGTCTCGCCGTAGTGCATTTTGCGGGCCTCTTCGGCAAAGCGTTCGCCCACATCCTGGGTACTGGCCACAATGCGGCGAGAAAGCGCCAGCCAGGCGGCCGTGATGGCGGGGTCCGCCGCCAGCGCTTGCGGCGGCGCTGCTGGTTCCGCCGGCACATCCTGGCGGCTACCGGACAGGTTCAGCCGCGGTGCGCTGAGCAGCTTGTGCACCACAGCGTCGCCGCACAGAGGGCACTGCACCATGGCGCGTTCGCATTGGGAAAGAAAGTCGTCCTCCGACCCGAACCAGCCTTCAAAGGTGTGGCCCTGCGTGCACCGAAGATCCAGGACTTTCATGGTCGCATTGTCAGGGATTGTCCAGGCTGGCAGCGGATTGCCAGGGTAATGCCCAGTTGCCGGCCAGCGTATTCTGCAGCCACAGGGCACCGGCCAGGGTCTTGGCATCGGTGACACGGCCATCCATGCACCACTGCAGCAACTCTTCCGGTGAGGCGGTAAACACGTCCAGAGATTCGCCCGCATCCAGTTGCTGGCGGCCGGCCGTCAGGCCACGCGCAAACCAGATATCAATGAACTCGGTGGAATAGGCAATGACCGGATGCATCTGTCCGGCGCGCGCCCACTCCTGCGCACTGTAGCCGGTCTCTTCCCGCAACTCGCGCCGGGCACAGGCAAACACCGACTCACCCGCATCCAGCTTGCCGGCGGGGAACTCGATCATGACCCGGCCCACGGGGTAGCGGAACTGGCGCTCCAGCACCACACGCCAGTTGCCCTGCGCATCCTGCAACAGGGGGATCACCATCACCGCACCGGGGTGTACCACGTATTCGCGGGTAGCCGGGCCGCCATCGGGCAGCGTGACCCGGTCCACAAAGGCATGCAGGAAATTTCCCTTGAATACTTCCTGCGACGAGGCTCGGGTCTCGATCAGGTGCGCAAATTCGGGTGGAGTCAGTGACACGTGGCGGCTTCCAATAAAAAACGGGCTGCAATGCGATTGCAGCCCGGATGGGGGATCAGGCTGGCGGGGCTGTCAGGTACCGAGCATTTGCAGAATGGATTGGGCACACAAGGCCATCAGACCGCCGGGCAGCAAGCCCAGCGCAACCACCAGCAGTGCGTTGAGGCAGAGCACCACACGCACATCGGCACCGGCCACCACATTGCTGGCCGTGATAGGCGCATCAAAGTACATCACCTTGACTACGCGCAGGTAGTAGAAAGCGCCGATCAGCGACATCATGACCGCGAACACCGACAGGTACAGATAGGCAGGCTCGCCCGAGGTAATCAGGGCTTGCAGCACCGACAGCTTGGCGTAGAAGCCGGCCAGAGGCGGAATGCCAGCCAGGGAGAACATGGAGATGGCCATGATGCCGGCATACAGCGGGCTGCGCTGGTTCAAGCCGGCCAGGTCAGCGATTTCTTCGCTCTCGAAACCTTCGCGCGACAGCAGCAACAGAACACCGAAACTGGCCAGCGTGGTCAGCACATAGGTGATGACGTAGAACATGGACGAGCTGTAGGCATTGGCCGCCGACAGGGTGTCGCCGCGCACCACGCCGGCAATCAGGCCCAGCAGCACAAAGCCCATTTGCGAAATGGTGGAGTAGGCCAACATGCGCTTGACGTTGGTCTGCATGATGGCGGCCAGATTTCCCACCAGCAGCGAGCCGACGGACAACACCATCAGCATCTGTTGCCAGTCAATGGCCAGCGGCAGCATGCCCTCGACCAGCAGACGCATGGTCATGCCGAAGGCTGCCAGCTTGGGGGCGCCGCCTATCATCAGGGTGACCGCCGTGGGTGCGCCCTGGTAGACATCGGGGATCCACATGTGGAAGGGAACGACGCCCAGCTTGAAGGCCAGACCGCAAACAATGAATACCAGACCGAAAATCAGCACCTGGTGACGCACTTGGCCGGAGGCAATGGCCTTGAAGACGGCGGTGATGTCGAGTGAACCGGTGGCGCCGTACAGCATGGACATGCCGTAGAGCAGAAAGCCCGACGCCATGGCGCCCAGCACAAAGTACTTGATGGCGGCCTCGGTGGCCACCACATGGTCACGCCGCAAAGCCACCAACGCGTAGCTGGACAGGGTCAGCAGTTCCAGACCCAGGTAGATGACCAGGAAGTTGTTGCCCGAGATCATGACGAACATGCCCAGCAAGGCAAACAGACTCAGCGTAAACAACTCACCACCGCGCAACATGTCGCGTTGGCCGGCATAGGGTCGACCGTAGACCAGGGTGATCATCACGGCTACCGTGGCAAAGCACTTGAGCCAGTTGCCCATGGAGTCGCTGACCACCATGTTGCCAAATCCGTAGGCGGTCGCGCCACTGGAGGCGTACAGCGCTTCCAGCAGGGCCACTACTGCCAGGGTCAGCAGCGTGACAACATAGGTTGCGCCGCGCAGCGGAGTCTTTACACCCAGGTCCATGAGGGCAATCACACAGGCCATCGCGAACAGGATCAGCTCTGGGTAAGCTGTCATCAAACTGATTTTGTCCATCATCTTTAATCTCTCAATTGGGTCTGATCAGTTCAACTTGGACACGGCAACATGCTTGAGCAATTGCGTGACCGACGCATCCATCACATCCGTGAAGGGCTTGGGATAAATGCCCATGTAGAGAACCGCCACAGCCAGCAGACCCAGCATCAGGAACTCGCGGGCATTGATGTCCAGCAGGTCCTTCACATGGTGGTTGCCCACTGGGCCGAGGTACACACGTTTGAACATCCACAAGGTGTAAGCCGCACCGAAAATCAGCGCACTGGCGGCGGCAAAGCCGATCCAGAAGTTGAACTTGACGGCCCCCAGAATCACCATCCACTCGCCGACGAAACCGGCGGTTCCCGGCAGGCCGCAATTGGCCATGGAGAACAGCAGCGCAAAGGCAGCGAACTTGGGCATGGTATTGACCACGCCGCCGTAGGCTGCTATCTCGCGGGAATGCACTCGGTCATACAGCACACCGATGGACAGGAACATGGCCGCGGAGACAAAACCGTGGGCAATCATCTGCACAATGCCGCCGGACACGCCGAGGTCACTGAAGATGAAGAAGCCCAGGGTGACAAAGCCCATGTGTGCCACCGACGAGTAGGCCACCAGTTTTTTCATGTCCTGCTGCACCATGGCAACCAGGCCCACATAGACCACGGCGATCAATGACAGGGCAATCATGAAACCGGCGTACTCGTGCGCCGCGTCGGGTGCGATGGGCAGCGAGAAACGCAGGAAACCATAAGCACCCAGCTTCAGCATGATGGCGGCCAGCACGGCGGAGCCGCCAGTGGGCGCTTCCACGTGCACATCGGGCAACCAGGTATGCACCGGCCACATCGGCACCTTCACCGCAAAGGCCGCCAGGAAGGCAAAAAAGATATAAGTCTGCGCCGTGCGGCTCAGGGGCAACGCATGCCAGACCGCCAGATCAAAGCTGCCACCGGACTGGGTGTACAGGTAGATCAGGGCGATCAGCAGCAGCAGCGAGCCCATCAGGGTATAGAGGAAGAACTTGAAGGCGGCGTAGATCTTGTTCGGTCCGCCCCAGATACCGATGATCAGGTACATCGGAATCAGCGTGGCTTCGAAGAACACATAGAACAGCATGCCGTCCAGCGCGCAGAACACGCCAATCATCAGGCCGCTCGGGATCAGGAAGGCGCCCATGTACTGGTTGACGCGGCTGGTGATGGATTCCCAGCTGGCGATGACCACCACCACGTTGATAAAGGCGGTCAGCAGCACAAACCAGAAGGAAATGCCGTCCAGACCCAGGTGGTAGTTGACGTTGAAACGTTCAATCCAAGGGGCTTTTTCGACAAACTGCATGGTGGCCAGGTGGCCGTCGAACTGACCATACAAGGGCAAGGTAACCAGAAGGCTCACCAGAGCGCCGATCAGGGCGACCCAGCGCACGGTTTTTGCCTGGTCGTCGCGACCCAGGGCCAGAAGTACTATGCCGAACGCAATTGGCGTCCAGATCGCAAGGCTCAACAATCCCATTTTTTCTTTCTCCTACTTGAGCCAAACGAAGTACGTCATCAGGACGAACACGCCCAGAATCATCACCAGGGCATAGTGGTACAGGTAACCGGTCTGCAGCTTGCGCACACCACCGGACACCAGGCCCACCAGTTTCCAGGAACCATTGACCACGGCACCGTCGATCAGCATCTGGTCGCCGCCCTTCCACAGGCCGGTGCCCAAGGCACGGGCACCGCGGGCCAGCACGTTTTCGTTGAACCAGTCGAGGTAATACTTGTTTTCCAACAGGGTGTAGATGGGCGAAGCCGCCTTCTTGATCGCAGTCGGCAGGGCCGGGTTGATCATGTACATGTAGTAGGACAGTGCCACACCAGCGCTTGCCAGCCACAGGGGCAGGCTGGTCAGGGCGTGCATGGCCATCTCGACCGGGCCGTGGAAGGCCTTGGCCAGCTCTTCCATGCCGGGGTGCTTCTCGGCATCGATGAAGATGGCGCCCTTGAAGAAGTCGCCGAACAGCATGGGATCAATCGTCATGAAACCGATGACCACCGAAGGAATCGCCAGCAGCACCAGCGGCACCCACACCACCCAGGGCGATTCGTGCGGCTTGTTGTCATGGCCGTGGTCGTCATGACCATGGGCATCGTGGCCGTGGTGGGCATCCGGATTCTGGTCAAAGCGTTCCTTGCCATGGAAGACCAGGAAGTACATGCGGAAAGAATAGAAGGCAGTGACAAACACGCCAGCCAACACGGCAAAGGAGGCAAAGCCGGCGCCGGGCAAATGGCTCTCGGACACCACTTCAATGATGCTGTCCTTGGAGTAGAAGCCAGCGAAGAACGGCGTGCCGATCAGGGCCAGTGAACCCAGCAAGGAAGTGATCCAGGTGATGGGCATGTACTTGCGCAGGCCACCCATCCAGCGGATGTCCTGGTTGTGGTGGCAGCCCATGATGACGGAGCCGGCACCGAGGAACAGCAGGGCCTTGAAGAAGGCGTGCGTCATCAGGTGGAACACGGCGACCGAGTAAGCCGAGGCGCCCAGGGCTACCGTCATGTAGCCGAGCTGCGACAACGTGGAATAGGCCACGACGCGCTTGATGTCGTTCTGGATGATGCCCAGAAAGCCCATGAACAGCGCGGTGATGGCACCGATAACCAGCACAAAGTTGAGTGCCGTGTCGCTCAACTCAAACAGCGGCGACATGCGGGCCACCATGAAGATACCGGCCGTCACCATGGTGGCGGCGTGGATCAGGGCGGAGATGGGCGTGGGGCCTTCCATGGAGTCGGGCAGCCAGACGTGCAGCGGGAACTGGGCCGACTTGCCCATGGCGCCGATGAACAGGCAGATGCAGACTACGGTGATCAGCATCCAGTCGGTGCCGGGGAACAGCAGTGCGCCCAATTCTTCTTTCTTGCCAAACACTTCAGCGTAATTGAGCGTGCCGGCGAAGGCCACGATCAGGCCAATGCCCAGGATGAAGCCGAAGTCACCGACACGGTTGACCAGGAAGGCCTTCATGTTGGCGAAGATGGCGGTGGGCTTGTTGAACCAGAAACCGATCAGCAGATAGGACACCAGGCCCACGGCTTCCCAGCCGAAGAACAACTGCAACAGGTTGTTGCTCATCACCAGCATCAGCATGGAGAAGGTGAACAGCGAGATGTAGGCAAAGAAACGGTTGTAGCCCTCGTCCTCGTGCATGTAACCCACGGTGTAGAGGTGAACCATAAGCGAGACAAAGGTCACCACGCACATCATCATGGCAGTCAGGCCGTCGACCAGAAAGCCGATTTCCATTTTCAGGCCACCCACCGACATCCAGGTGTAGAGGGTTTCGTTGAAGCGGGCGCCATCATTGACCACGCTCAGAAGCGTCATGACCGACAGCAGGGTCATGAACGAGAGCACGAAGGAGACCGCGACGCCCAGGATCGTGATCCAGTGGGCGCCTGCGCGTCCGATCTGCTTGCCGAACAGGCCGGCGACGATCGCGCCGACCAGCGGCGCCAC
>CANBTQ010000145.1 GCA_947372425.1 Comamonadaceae bacterium
GCGCGACACCGTGGTCTTGCCCACGCCACGCGTGCCGGTGAACAGGTAGGCATGGTGCAGGCGCTGCGTTGTCAGGGCATTGCCGAGCGCCTGCACCACATGTGACTGGCCCACCATTTCGGTGAAGTTGCGCGGACGGTACTTGCGGGCGAGCACGAGGTAAGACATGCGGCGATTCTACGGGCTGTGCCTCTGCCAACCGCGCGCTGCTGCTCGACTACAATGGAGCCTGACGGGCCCTCCCGCATGGTAAAGCGGCCAACCGGGTCAGGTGGGGAACCAAGCAGCCCTAACTGTGGAGCCAGTGCCGGGGTAAGGCTCGTCAACCCCCCATTCTTTCAGCCGCAGGCGATCGCCCCCAGCGCGACGCCCGGCCCCCCTCGCAGTTCTGTTCGCCCGGCATCAGCCGATTTGGTAGCATGCGCCATGGCCATCAGGCGATGGCTCTCACTTACCAACAGACAGGTCCTCAACATGAACAGCGTGATCAGCAAATTTGCCGTCGGTTTATTGCTTGTAGCCAGTCTGAGTGCCTGTGAGACCAATCCGGCTACACCGGCCGCCGCCAGTGCCCCCAAACCCGAGTTGCAATTTGTGGACCTGCAGGCATTCGATGCAGACCTCTCCAGTTCGCTGACCACCCAGATGCCGCGCGTCGAAGTTGTCTTCTTCGACCGCGTCAGCCCCAGTGCCATGCCGCCACGCTTGCAGACCTGGCTGTCCTCGGTGGAGTCCGGTGGCGGCAAGATCAAGATCACGCCGCCCAAGTCGGACATCACGGCCAAAGACCCCTTCCTGCTGCTGTCGCTCGCTTCATCGCTGTGGTCGGCCTCCAAACTGGCCAAGGAAGCAGCGACCAAGTACCAGTATTCGTCCGCGCACGCCTACGATGCCGAGGTGGTGCTGAAGGATGACGGAAGCGGACAGTCCGTCGTCGACCACATCGTCTTTGCCAAGCGCAGCCAGTAGCGCGGCACACCGTCCCACACCCTGCAGCCACAGCACGTGCTGTCCAAACGAACCCTGCACTGGCTCAAGGCCTGCCTGCACGGCAGCAAGCAACCATCATGCGAGCAACGTGCCAGGGACCTGATTGCGGCCATTGACGCAGGCGGTTTGCCACTCAATCCGGCACGGGTCAATGACATTGCGCGGCAACTCGGCCTGGAGGTCTCGGTACGGGCGCCCATGCCGGAAACCATTGAACGGATCCGCCAGGTCCTGCACCGCATGTAGCGACGACCTGGCCGTGCGTTCGGCACACTGCGATCACCCCTGCCTGCCCCGGCTGCCTTCTTGGATGCCGGTCTATAAAATCGCAGTCAACCGCGGTGGATCATGTACATCGGCGGGATAATCAGCCAGTTGAAAATAAAGGTTCTTCCAATGCAAATCCTCATAGCCACCCGCCGGCTTTTTCTGAGCGCTGCGTTGTCCTTGTGCGCTATGACCGCCCTGGCCCAAACTCCCGCGGTGTTTCGCCTGGGTATTGCACCGCACACCAGTGCCCGCGTGATTCTGGAGATGTACCAGCCGTTGCGGGCCCAAATGGAAAAAGCGCTGGGGGTACCGGTAGAGGTGGTGACAGCGCCTGACTTCACCGAATTCGCCAAACGCATGGTCCATCAGGACTACGACATCGCGGTAACCACCGGCCACCAGGCACGGCTGGCACAGACCGATGCGGACTACACGCCCTTGATTACCTACAGCGCCGATTTCCGTGCCGTAGCCCTGGTCGCCGGCAACAGCCCGTTCAAGACGGCAAAAGACCTGGTCGGCAAACCGGTGCTGGGTCTTTCGCCGACCTCGCTGGTGACGCTGTGGGGCCAGCACTGGATGGCGCAAAACGGCAATCCGGACAAACTGCGCTATGTGAGCGCGTCCGACAGTGTGGCCCGGCTGGTCTTGGCCGGTGAGGCCGCTGCCGGCTTTACCTCCCTGGCCAACTACCAGAGCCTGGCCCGCGACCTGCAGTCGCAAATGCGTTTTCTGGTGATCAGCGAACCCATGGCGGGACGGGTCTACATGCTCAACAAGCGCCAAGCCGCACGCAAGGAGCTGATTGACGCGACCCTTGCAGCCTTTGCCGGCAGCCCCGAAGGCAAGGCTTATTTCGAAAAATACAAGCTTGAAGGCTACCGCAAACTCAAGCCCAAGGAACTCGAAATGATGGAGCCCTACGCCAGGGAAGTCCGACTTTCCTTGCAATGACACTGCTTCGCATGCGCCTCCCGATGCGCTCGGTCAGAGCCCGCTTCTTGCTGGCCGCCGTGCTGGTGGAGGCCGTCATGCTGACCCTGCTGGTGACCAACAGCCTGCGGCTGATGAACACGTACCTGCTGGAGCAGGTGGAACAGCACACGCGGCAGATTACCCCGATCTTGAGTGCCGCCACCATTGCCCCACTGACCCAGCGCGACTATGCCACCGTGCAGTCGGTGCTGGACGAAAGCCTGAGCCAGAAAGGTGTCAGCTACCTGGTGGTGGTGGATGCCCAGAACAACCGTGTTGCCAGCAGCGGCTGGCCTGTAGACAAGGCCCTGCCGGTGCCCGATCAGGGCTTCGATCTGTCTTTGCAGTCGATCAACCCGGTGCACCATGTGCAGACCCCTATCCTGATGTTCGGCCAGCGCTTGGGCACTCTCTACATGGGTATGGACCTCACGCATGTGCTGGCTGCGCGCCAGGCCTTGCTGACCCAGGGCTCCCTGATTGCAGTGGGCGAGTTGCTGCTGTCCACCCTGCTGCTCATGGTGCTGGGTTTGTGGCTGACACGCCATCTGGTGGACCTGACACGGGCCAGCCGCGAGGTCACTGCCGGCAACCTGAATCCGTCGCCCGTCAACGAAGGCGACGACGAGTTGGGACAGTTGGGTGCGGCCTTCAATACCATGTCCAGAACCATCAAGCAGCGGGTGCATGACCTGGAGCAGGCCAAGGAACAAGCCGAACAGTCCAACCGCGCCAAGAGTGATTTTCTGGCCACCATGAGCCATGAAATCCGCACGCCCATGAACGGCATCATGGGCATGACCGATCTGGTGCTGGACACGCAGCTGAGTGAGGAGCAGCGCGAGTTGTTAATGGTGGTCAAGACCTCGGCATCTTCGCTGCTGGGCATCATCAACGAGATACTGGACTTCTCCAAAATTGAGGCCGGCAAGGTCGATCTGGAAACCATCGAGTTCAATCTGGAGCAATTGCTGCGCCACTGCGTGGCCCCGCTGCGCGTCCGGGCTGAAGCCAAGGGTCTGGACATTGTGGTCCAGTCTCCCGGCACACTGCAGCACCACATGGCAGGAGACCCCAACCGGCTACGCCAGGTGCTGACCAATCTGATAGGCAATGCCATCAAGTTCACCGGCAAGGGCCATATTGTGGTGGGCTGGGAAGCTGTTCCGGGAACGGACACGTCCATCCGCTTTTGGGTCAGCGACACCGGTATTGGCATTGCACCGGACAAGCAACGCAGCGTGTTCGAAGCCTTTACCCAGGCCGACACCTCCACCACCCGCAACTACGGTGGTACCGGTCTGGGCCTGACAATTTCCAGCACACTGGTGCGCCTCATGGGCGGGGACATTCACCTGACTTCGCAAGTCGGCCAGGGCAGTACCTTTGAATTTACCGTGCCCCTCAAGCGCGGCAAGCCGCTGGACCCGGCCGGTGACACGGCGGGAACAACGGCCGCAGCCAGTGAGCCGGGTGCCGTGGCTCCACAGGGGCTGCGTGTCCTGCTGGTGGAAGACCATCCGATCAACCAGAAACTGGCGACCAGCCTGATCGAGCGCGCCGGCCACCACGTGACACTGGCGCACAACGGCGAAGAAGGCTTGCATGCAGCCATGCAGCAATTCTTTGACATCGTGTTCATGGATATGCAGATGCCGGTGATGGACGGACTGGAAGCCACACGGGCCATCCGGGCGCATGAAAAGGCCCATCACAAACCGCGTGTCACCATCATCGCCATGACCGCCAATGCCATGCCCAGCGATCGCCAGGCGTGCGAAGAGGCCGGTATGGATGAGTTCCTGACCAAGCCCTTCCGCGCGGATGAACTGCGCGCCTTGATGAGCCAGGCACAGGCCCGCCTGGCTGCCCACACCTAAGCGCTTATCCGGGCGCGCGGGCCAACCAGTGCAGCGCACCCTGTCCGGCTGCACGACCGGTGGCAAAACTGGCGTGCAACAGGTAGCCCCCGGTGGGTGCCTCCCAGTCCAGCATTTCACCGGCGCAGAACACGCCGGGCATCTGCTCCAGCATCAGGCCCGGTGTCAATACCTCAAACAGCACACCCCCTGCGCTGCTGATGGCCTCGTCAATCGGGCGCGTGGCCTGCAGCCGCACCGGCAAGGCCTTGATGGCTGCGGCGAGGCGGACCGGATCATGGATGGTGGCCTTGTCCAGCAGTTCATGCAGCATGGCTGCCTTGATGCCGTCCAGATTCAGGCGGCTCTTGAGATGGCTGGACAGCGAACGCGAACCGCGCGGGTGGCTCACTTCCTGCAGCACATGCTCCGCTGTCGCGTCGGGCAGCAGGTCCAGCGCAAAGCTGGCACTGCCGGTGCACAAAATTTCATCGCGCAGCAATGCCGACGCCGCGTACACCAGGCTGCCCTCCACCCCCATTTCGGTGGCCACAAACTCACCCTTGCGCCGCCAGTGCTGGCCATCGGCCGTGGCAACCGAAATGGCCACCGATTTGAAGGGCTGCCCGGCAAAGCGGCTCCTGAAATGCGCGCTCCAGCCACCCTGCACGTCAAAGCCGCAATTGGATGGCAAGAGCGGCGCCACGGACACGCCCTTCTGCATCAACAGCGGAACCCAAGCGCCATCCGAACCCAGGCGCGCCCAGCTGCCGCCCCCCAGCGCCAGCACGACGGCGCCTGCCTTGACGGCGACGCTGCCCTGTGGCGTGTCAAACAGAATCTGCCCATCGTCACCCCAGCCCAGCCAGCGGTGGCGCATGTGGAACTGCACACCCTCGCCCTGTGCCGGATGCCGCAGCCGCTGCAGCCAGGCGCGCAACAGCGGTGCCGCCTTCATATCCTTGGGGAAGACGCGGCCCGAACTGCCGACAAAGGTTTCAATGCCCAGGCCCTGTGCCCACTCGCGCAGGGCACTGGTGTCGAATGCCTGGAGCAAATGCTCAATGGCACCGCGCCGTGCGCCGTAACGTCCGGCAAAGGTGTCTGCGCCTTCGGAATGGGTGAGGTTCAAGCCGCCCTTGCCAGCCAACAGAAACTTGCGGCCAATCGAGGGCATGGCGTCATACAGATGCACGGCAACACCGGCGTCCACCAGTATTTGTGCCGCCATCAAACCGGCGGGGCCGCCACCGATGACAGCAACGGGAAGGGTGAGATTCATGGAGTCTTCGATTCAATCAGTGCGCCCTGCGGCGCCAATAATGCAATGCAAAACAACGGGCTGATAGCCGGCTGTGCGATTGCGCTGCGGTAAGCCCAGAGTGGAGCACACAAATCATCGCGTATTGAAAAGTGCGCGGACAAGATCAATTTTGTCTATGTCATCCATAGTGGACGGCTTGCTTGGAGCGCTCTTGGTTTCTGTCACAATGCCGCAACTTTAGCTGCATCTAAAACTCCCAAAGGAAAGCCCATGGCCAGCGATCTCATCAAACATGTCACCGACGCCAGCTTTGAAGCCGACGTTCTGCAAGCAAGCCAACCCACGCTGGTGGACTACTGGGCGGAGTGGTGCGGCCCCTGCAAAATGATTGCTCCGATCCTGGACGAGGTTTCCGCCAGCTATGCCGGCAAGCTGCAGATCGCCAAGATGAATGTCGACGAGAACCGCGACATCCCCGCCAAGTTCGGCATCCGTGGCATCCCTACGCTCATGCTTTTCAAGGACGGCCAACTGGCTGCCACCAAAGTAGGCGCCATGAGCAAAGCACAGCTCACCGCGTTTATTGACCAGCAACTGGCCTGATTCCCGACCGCATGTAAGCCACGACCGTGACACTGCCGCACGGTCGTTTTTTCCTGTCATAATCAGCCGCGTTCACAGAATCCTTGAAGGACATGCACCTCACACGGGTGCAGAACGCAGAGGCGCTAGCGACCCCCATAGCCTCTCCCCCTTATTCCCCTGAATTTCGACTTTTTCCGGTCTACCTCCGATTTTTCGGTTAACTCCCTACGGGACCCAATCCATGCATTTAAACGAACTCAAGGCACTGCACGTGTCCGAAGTCCTGAAGCAGGCTGAAGAGCTTGAGATCGAAAACACCGGCCGCATGCGCAAGCAGGAACTGATGTTTGCCATCATCAAGAAGCGGGCCCGTACCGGTGAGCAAATCATTGCCGATGGCGTGCTCGAAATCCTGCCCGATGGCTTCGGCTTCCTGCGCAGCCCCGACACCAGCTATACCGCAAGCACCGACGACATCTACATCAGCCCCAGCCAGGTGCGCCGCTTCAATCTGCACACCGGGGACATGATCGAAGGCGAAGTGCGCACCCCCAAGGATGGTGAGCGCTACTTTGCCCTGAACAAGCTCGACAAGGTCAACGGCGACCTGCCCGAGAGCAACAAGCACAAGGTGATGTTCGAGAATCTGACGCCACTGTTCCCCAAGGTGCAGATGCGCCTGGAGCAGGATACGAAGGCAGAGGAAAACATCACCGGCCGCGTCATCGACATCATTGCGCCCATCGGCAAGGGCCAGCGCGCCCTGATCGTGGCCCAGCCCAAGAGCGGCAAGACGGTGATGATGCAGCACATTGCGCACGCCATCTCCGCCAACTACCCCAACAGCCACATGATGGTGCTGCTGGTCGATGAGCGCCCGGAAGAAGTGACCGAAATGCAGCGCACCGTCAAGGGCGAGGTGATTGCCTCCACGTTTGACGAACCCGCCGCCCGCCACGTGCACGTCGCCGAAATGGTGATCGAGCGCGCCAAGCGCTTGGTCGAGCTGAAAAAAGACGTGGTCATCTTGCTGGACTCCATCACCCGTCTGGCCCGTGCCTACAACAACGTGGTGCCCTCCTCCGGCAAGGTCCTGACCGGCGGTGTCGACTCCAACGCGCTGCAGCGCCCCAAGCGCTTCCTGGGTGCCGCGCGCAATGTGGAAGAAGGCGGCTCGCTGACCATCATCGCCACCGCCCTGGTCGACACCGGCAGCCGCATGGACGAAGTGATTTTTGAAGAGTTCAAGGGCACCGGCAACTCCGAAATCCACCTGGACCGCCGCCTGTATGAAAAGCGCGTGTTCCCATCGATTCAGCTCAACCGCAGCGGCACACGCCGCGAAGAGTTGCTGCTGCAACCCGAAATTTTGCAGAAGACCCGCATCCTGCGCCAGTTCCTCTACAACATGGATGAAGTAGAAGCCATGGAAATGGTGCTCAAGCAAATGCGTGCCACCAAAACGAACAGCGAGTTCTTCGACATGATGCGTCGGGGCGGATAACCCAAGCTGGGTTATAATCTAAGGCTTTACGCGATAAGTACCCCGGAATAGGCTGGGGCGGCTGGCGCAACTGATGGAGAAGATATGAAGGCAGGCATTCACCCCAATTACCGTGAAATTTGCTTCCAGGACATGTCCAACGGATTCCAATTCGTGACACGTTCTTGCGC
>CANBTQ010000146.1 GCA_947372425.1 Comamonadaceae bacterium
CTGCGTGCGCGGGACGTGGGCTTTGACCTGGTGTACGTCTACGCCGGGCATGACCTGGGCATGCCGCTGCATTTTCTGTCGCGCCTTACCAACCGGCGTACCGACGAATACGGCGGCAGCCTGGAAAACCGGGTACGCCTGTTGCGCGAACTGATAGAGGACACCAAGGATGCCGTGGGTGACCGCTGCGGCGTGGTGGTGCGCCTGGCGGTGGACCAACTGCTCGGGCCCATGGGCATCACCTCGCAGAACGAGGGTAGCGACGCCATTGCCATGCTGGCCGAGCTGCCGGACCTGTGGGATGTGAACATTGCCGACTGGTCCAACGACAGCCAGACCGCACGCTTTTCGCAAGAGGGCTATCAGGAACAGTACATCGCCCACGTGAAAAAACTCACCACCAAGCCGGTGGTCGGCGTGGGGCGCTACACCTCACCGGATGCCATGGTTTCCGTAATCAAGCGTGGCGTCATGGACCTGATTGGTGCCGCCCGTCCTTCGATTGCAGACCCGTTTCTGCCCAACAAGATCGAACTGGGACGGTTCGACGAAATCCGCGAGTGCATAGGCTGCAATATCTGCGTCACCGGTGACAACCTGTGCGTGCCGATACGCTGCACCCAAAACCCGACCATGGGGGAGGAATGGCGACGGGGCTGGCATCCGGAACGCATTGAGAAAGCCGCATCGCAGGACACGGTGCTGGTGGTTGGAGCCGGCCCGGCGGGGTTGGAGCTGGCCCGTGCGCTGGGTCAGCGCGGTTACGAAGTCGCGCTGGCCGATGCCAACAAGAAGGCCGGCGGGCGCCTGCTGCACGACGCCGCACTGCCCGGCTTGTCCACCTGGATGCGCGTGGCCGACCACCGGCTGCAACTGCTGCAGAAGATGCCGAACGTCAACCTGTACCTGGACAGTGAACTCAGTGCCGACGAAGTGCTGGCCTTTGGCTTCAACCGTGTCTTCCTGGCCACGGGCTCCCGCTGGCGCCGCGATGGCCTGGGCCGCCGGCACCAGGCTGCGCTGCTGGACGCCGGTTTGGCGGGGGTGTTCACACCCGACGACGTGTTTGCCGGTGCCACCCTGCCCTCACCCGTGCTGATTTACGACGATGACCACTACTACATGGCCGGGGCGTTGGCCGAGCGCCTGCGCGGCCAGGGCCTGGAAGTGCATCTGGTCACACCCTCGGTCAAGGTTTCCGAGTTCACCGAGATGACCATGGAGCAGCACCGCATCCAGTCCGGACTGATCAAGATGGGCGTGCAGATACAGACCAATACGGCGCTGGCGGGCGCTGGCGCCGTGGCAGGCGGTCTTTGCGTGGAACTGGCGCATACCTATTCCGATGCGCGCAGCCATATGGACTGCGCCAGCCTGTTGATGGTTACGATGCGCGACCCTGACGATGCGCTGTTTCATGCGCTGCAAGCCAGACAGGACCAATGGCAAGCGCAGGGTGTCAAAAGCGTACAGCTGTTGGGCGATGCCTATGCGCCGGGTAGCGTGGCCGCGGCAGTGTATGCGGGTCATCGCGCGGCGCGCGAACTCGATGCGCCTGAACCGGTGCTGGATACCGTGCCGTTCAAGCGCGAAATGATCGCCCTTCAGACCGCCCGCTAATACCGCAGCGCGCTGTTGCGGCTCTGGCCGTCGTGCCACGGATTGCACGCGGAAATTTCAAGCCCGAAAAGATGACCACATTGTGATGTCTGGGCATTGAAATCTGCCCGCATTCCATCAAGACTGGCCGCCGGTCATTCAGCAGAATCGCGGGTCGCCGAGTTCCGTTTCGCGGCGGCGTGGGTCCACGCATCGCAAGTGCGTGCCCAGACTCTCACCCCATCCAATCCAGGAAAATCTTTATGAAAAAACGTATTGCACTGCTGAAAATTGCCGTCTGCTCCATGGGCCTGTTGCTGGCCGCAGCTGTAAATGCCCAGGGCATCAATCCCCCCGCTGCCATGGGAACCGTCACCATTGTTCAACCCTTTGACGCGGCTCCCGGCAAGAATCCGGCCGATGTCTACAAGGCGATGCAAAACATGGCGGCTGCAGTGCGCAAGATGCCCGGACTGGTGGACGATGCCGTGCTGGAAAACAAAAACCCCGCCATCAAACCCACCCACGTTCACGTCATGCGCTGGAAAGACCAGAAGAGTTGGGAAGCCATGTTTTCCAACCCCGATTTCCAGAAGGCCATCAAGGACAACGCCAGCTATTTCTCAGTCGATGCAGCTGGCATTTTTACTCCCATGAAATAAAGCGCACAGCATGTTGCCCAAACGCTATCACCCGGCACTTGTGGCCCTGCATTGGCTGTTGGCCTTGCTGCTGATCGCCTTGCTCGCTGCGGGCACCTTCTCGCTCAAGCTGGTGCCCAACGTTCAACCCGAAAAGTTGAACCTGTTGCGCATCCACATGGCAATGGGCATCAGCATTTTGGTGCTGATGCTGCTACGTCTGGTAGCCCGCCTCACTACGGAACATCCGCCGGCGGCCAGCACCGGCAATGCCGTGTTGGACGCGCTGGCACCCGGGGTGCACTGGCTTCTTTATGCGCTGGTGTTTGTCATGGCAGGCAGCGGCATCGGCATGGCGGCGCTGGCCGGGTTGCCCGATATCGTATTTGCAGGGCATGGCTCGTTGCCAGTGAATTTCGATGCACTGCCGCAACGGGCCGTACATGGCATCGTGGCCAAGCTATTGATGCTGACCATTGTGTTGCATGCTGGTGCGGCGCTGTATCACCAGTTCATCCGCCGCGATGGCCTGCTGTCCCGGATGGGTTGGGGCTCCCGCCACTGAGCGTTATCCGCGATCATCCGCCCATTCAGCAAAAGCCCGCATTCATGCGGGTTTTTGCTTCCAGCCCAGCCATTCGTTGGCAACCAACGCGCCAATCACCAGGCCACCACCCAGCAGCACCGGTGCGCCCGGCGCCTCATTGGCGCCCCACCACGCCAGCAGGATGCCGAAGATCACTTCCAGCAATTGCAGTAAAGAAATTTCAGGTGCATGCAGCACGCGGGCGCAGACCATGCACAGTACGCAGGGTATGGCGAGCTGGAATACCCCCAATAGACCCAACAAGGTCACATCATGGGCACTGGCCTGAAACGGATAGGCCAAAGCGCAGGTAGCGGCCGTGGAAAGCAGTGCGCCCAGCAGCACGGCGGGCACCAGATCCAGGTCATGGCCCTGGTCATGTGAATGCTGGCTGATGGTCCAGTTGACGGCGGCAGCAAGCGGTATCGACAAGGCGACCAGACTACCGGCCAGCGACGCAGAACCGACCTGCGCGGCAAACATATACGCCATGCCGGCACCGGCCACCACGATGGCAAGCCAGGTACGCATGGGAACCCGGTAGCCGATGAGCACGCGGGCAACCACAGCGGTGAGCAGCGGGCCGAGTGACAGTGTCACCAATACGTTGCCAACCGTGGTCAGGGTGAACGCCACCATGTAGGCGGTGAACATCACAGCCCAGCAAACACCCGAGATCCACACCGCGGTACCCGCATGGCGGATCTTCGTGAATACGGAGCGCCCCTGGAAGTACGGCAGGATCAGCAGCAGGCTGATGGACGCGAACAGGGCGCGCCAGAAAGTGACCTCAAAGGTGCGTGCGTATTCCAGATGGCGGGTGACGACTCCTGCGGTAGACCACAGAAGCGCCACCAACACCATCAGGAAGACAGCGTGGCTGTGCCGCAGCTTCAAGGCGGAAGCCCGTCTTAACGACCGGCGCGCTTGCGTTCGCTTTCGGTCAGGTAGCGCTTGCGCAGGCGGATCGACTTGGGCGTGATTTCGACCAGCTCGTCGTCCTCAATGAATTCCACACCGTATTCCAGCGTGCAATCGATAGGCGGCGTGATCTTGATCGCGTCTTCCTTGCCCGACACGCGGAAGTTGGTCAGCTGCTTGGTACGCGTGGCGTTCACCACCAGATCGTTTTCACGGCTGTGGATACCAACGATCATGCCTTCATAGACCGGATCGTTGGGGCGCACAAACATGCGGCCACGCTCGTCGAGCTTGCCCAGGGCGTAGGTGAAAATCTCACCGGCGTCCATGGAGATCAGCACGCCGTTCTTGCGGCCACCGATGTCACCCTTGTGCGGCTCGTAGCTGTCAAAGATGTTGGAGATCAGGCCGGAACCACGCGTCAAGTTCAGGAATTCATTGGTGAAACCAATCAGTCCACGGGCAGGAATACGGTATTCCAGGCGCACACGGCCGCGTCCATCCGGCTCCATATTCACCAGATCGCCCTTGCGCTCGCCCAGGGCTTGCATCACGCCACCCTGGTGCTGCTCTTCGATGTCGGCTGTCACCAACTCGATGGGCTCGTGCTTTTCGCCGTTGATGTCACGGAACACCACGCGGGGCTTGGACACCGCCATTTCGTAGCCTTCGCGGCGCATGTTTTCCAACAGAATGGTCAGGTGCAGTTCGCCGCGGCCCATGACTTCGAAGATACCTTCTTCGTCGGTTTCCTTGACGCGCAGGGCCACGTTGTGTTGCAGCTCTTTTTGCAGGCGGTCCCAGATCTGGCGGCTGGTGACGTACTTGCCTTCGCGGCCGGCCAGCGGGCTGGTGTTGACGCAGAAGTTCATGGTCAGGGTCGGCTCATCGACCTTGAGCATGGGCAGCGGTGCCGGGTTGGCCGGGTCGGTGATGGTCACGCCGATACCGATGTCGGTCAGGCCGTTGATCAGCACGATTTCGCCGGGGCCGGCTTCCGTGGCTTGCACACGCTCCAGGCCCTGGAAGGTCAGAACCTGGTTGATGCGGCCCTTGACGGGCTTGCCGTCCGGACCTTCCATGACGACCACGTCCATCATGGGCTTGATGGTGCCCTGGCTGACGCGGCCCACGCCGATACGGCCGACAAAGGTCGAAAAGTCGAGGGCGGAAATTTGCAATTGCAGGGGCGCAGCCGGGTCACCGGTTTGTGCAGGCACGTGGGCCAGGATGGTGTTGAACAGGGCCGACATGTCGGGACCCCACTGCTCACCCTGTGCGCCCTCTTCCATGGAAGACCAGCCATTGATACCGGAGGCATAGACCACCGGGAAATCGAGTTGTTCGTCGGTCGCACCGAGCTTGTCGAACAGGTCGAATGCAGCGTTGACCACGAAGTCAGGGCGCGCACCGGGCTTGTCCACCTTGTTCACCACCAGAATCGGCTTCAGACCCAGGGCCAGGGCCTTCTTGGTCACAAAACGGGTCTGGGGCATGGGGCCTTCTTGCGCGTCGATCAGCAGCACCACGCCGTCCACCATGCTTAGTGCGCGTTCCACTTCGCCGCCAAAGTCGGCGTGTCCGGGGGTGTCAACGATGTTGATGTGCGTGCCTTCCCAGGTCACAGCGCAGTTCTTGGCCAGAATCGTGATGCCACGCTCTTTTTCAATCGCGTTGTTGTCCATCACGGTGTCGACCACTTTTTCGTGTTCGGCAAAGGTGCCGGACTGGCGCAACAACTGGTCCACCATGGTGGTTTTGCCATGGTCAACGTGGGCGATGATGGCGATATTTCTGATCTGCTTATGGCTCATATTTCACTTTCAAACATTCATTAACTGCTGCTGTAGCAGGGATTCACTGACCTCGGGCGGACTCAAGAGCCGCGTGGGGATCAACTCCCCGCCTTTCACATGCGCGCTGCCCAGAAGTGCGTGCGGTTGCTCGGCAAAAACTGCCACTGCGTCCGCATCACCCCAGGCACCGCGTCTGCGCATACCACTCAAAAACCGTGCCGCATTCTCGGCATCCAGCGTGACCACCGTATGACCTGCCAGCAGATCTTCCGAAGGTCGCACACAGGCCATGCGCTGTTCGTCGCTCATGGCCTCCAGTGCCGCCACACTCACACACCGCGACTCGTCAAAGCCGCCGGTGCGTATGCGCCGCAATGCACTCAGGTGTGCGCCACAACCCAGCGCCTCACCAATGTCCTCACCCAAGGTCCGTATGTAGGTGCCCTTGCTGCACGCCACCACCAGGTCCACTTCGGGTATCTCTGCTTCCAGCCGTGCGTTCACGATCTGGATGCTGTAAATCGTTACATGGCGCGCTTCGCGCTCAATCTTTAAGCCGGCCCTGGCGTACTCATACAAGGCCCGTCCGTCCTTCTTCAGCGCACTGTGCATGGGTGGCACCTGGGCTATTGCGCCAGTGAAACTGCGCACCACCTGCTCCAACTGCTCCATGCTCACCTGCACTGGGCGCTCAGCTATCACGTCGCCCTCGGCATCCGCCGTGCTGGTCTTGATGCCCAGACGCAGCGTGGTCGCATACGCCTTGTCGGCATCCAGATGCATCTGGCTGAACTTGGTTGCCGCGCCAAAGCAGATCGGCAACACCCCGGTGGCCAGCGGGTCCAACGTTCCGGTATGGCCCGCCTTCTCAGCCCGCAGCAGCCATTTCACTTTTTGCAAAGCCTGATTGCTGGAAAAACCGATCGGCTTGTCCAGCAGCAGTACGCCATGCACGGGCCGGCGCTGCACCTTCACGCGCTGTTGGCCTGCCTTGCCGCCCTTGGGGGCGGCAGTCGCACCCTGGGACGGCCCGGCTAATTCCATCGCTAGTCTTCCTTTGCCTTGCTGGCCACGGCCTTGGCAATCAAAGCGTTCATGTCCGCCGCGCGCTCCACCGTCTGGTCAAAGTGGAAGTGCAACGTGGGCACAGTGTGGATGTGCAGGCGCTTGAACAAACCGGCGCGCAAAAAACCGGCGGCCTGATTCAGGCCTTCGGCCGTCTGCACCGGGTCGCCCACCAGCAGGCTGAAAAACACCTTGGCATGCGCGTAATCGGGCGTGACTTCCACCGCCTGGATGGTCACCATGCCCACCCGCGGGTCTTTGAGTTCGCGCGCAATCAACTCGGTCAGATCGCGCTGGATCTGATCGGCCACGCGAAAACCGCGGTTGGGTGTGGATGACTTCTTACGTGCCATGTGCTGGGTCGCTTACAGCGTACGGGCGATTTCGCGGATTTCGAAGAACTCGAGCTGATCACCAATGTTGATGTCGTTGTAGTTCTTGAGCTTGATACCGCACTCGAAGCCTTCCTTGACTTCGCGCACATCGTCCTTCATGCGCTTGAGCGAATCGAGCTCGCCGGTGTACACCACGACGTTGTTGCGCAGCAGGCGGAAATGCGCGCTGCGATTGACAAAGCCGCTGGTAACCATACAACCCGCAACCGTACCGATCTTGGAGGCCACGAACACGGTGCGGATTTCGGCCGAGCCGATGATCTCTTCGCGCTTTTCGGGGGCCAGCATGCCGGACATGGCTGCCTTCAACTCATCGACGGCGTCGTAAATGATGTTGTAGTAATTGATCTGCACGCTATTGCCTTCGGCCAGCTTGCGCGCACCGGCATCGGCGCGCACATTGAAGCCGATCACAATGGCCTTGGACGCAATCGCCAAGTTGATATCGGACTCGCTGATACCGCCCACAGCGGCGTACACCATCTGGATCTTGACTTCGTCGGTGGACAGCTTGAGCAAGGACG
>CANBTQ010000147.1 GCA_947372425.1 Comamonadaceae bacterium
CACGTCCCGCGCACGCAGGGCTGCGTTGCGGTGCCAGCGGCGCACGTTCCGGATGTCGGCCTTGTCCATGCTGCGTGCCTGGATCGGGTCGCTGGCGCGCACCGGCAGATGCGAGGGGGCCATGGGAATTTCGCGGCTGTAGCGGTTCGGCGTGGCATAGCCGTTGAAGAAGATTTCAGCGCCGGCCAGCGCACCATGTTCGTGGCAGGCATCGGTCATGAGCTGCAGTGCCGGCATGTCGTTCGCGTCCCAGAGCCGGCCCTCAAAATGCGGCGCTATCTCGGAAAACGGACTGATCTCGATTTCCTCGGTGCACACCACACCCCAGCCGCCTTCGGCCTTGACGCCCCGCATGGCCGCCAGCGTGGCCGGTTTGCCATGGCCCATGCCGTTGCAATGTGGCACCTGGTAAAAACGATTCTTGGTGCGGACCGGGCCGATTTGCACCGGCTCAAACAGGATGTCAAAACGCGGGTCGCGAACAGGGCTGCGCATGGTGGGATTCCTCCGACAGTCAATTCAATTAGCGTGGGGTTGCGGGCTGCCGGGATGGCCTGCGCCAGGGTCACCGCCTCCACGCCGTAGGGGTAGCGCAGGGTACTCCAGCCATGTGGCGGGGCCAGGGCCACAAAGTCGGGTGTGTGCAGGTCCACTCCAACGCGTTATAGGCCAACGGTACGAACTGGGCCTCGTTCCTCGGGTCTTGCCTTTCAAGCGCGGGGCATCCCGCAGCGAATGCGCGACTCGCTGCGCTGCATCACCTTGGACAACGGTGCATGCATTTGCAAGGGGGGCGCCAATTGCCTGCGAAATGCAGGACTACTTGGCCTAACGCAAGGCATGTGAATATCCTGCTTGCCGGGTCTGCGTTCATGGCTTGCAAGGGCCGCGCCAGCGCTACAAAATGAAGCAGCACAAAAATCCAGCCCCGGCACCTGACCAGGGACACATCGAGAGGCGTTCACCATGTTCGAATCGGCGGAAATCGGTCACCGGCTGACCAAGGCGCAATACAAGGAACAGGTGCCTGCGCTGCGCGAAGCCCTGCTGGAGGCACAAGCCACCTTGTTTGTTGAAAAGAAGGGACCGGTGGTGGTGCTGATCAGCGGCGAGGATGGTGCCGGCAAGGGCGAAACCATCGACGTGCTGTATGAATGGATGGATCCGCGCTACCTGAGCACGCTGGCCTTTGAAGAACCTAGCGATGAAGAGCGCGAGCGCCCGTCCATGTGGCGTTACTGGCGCGCGCTCCCTCCCAAAGGACGCCTGGGCATCTTTGCCGGCTCGTGGTACTCCGATCCGATCCGCTTGCGCATCAGCGGCGAACTCAGCCAGATGGGCCTGGATGCACGGGCCGAGCAGATCAACCGCTTTGAGGCGATGCTGGTCAACGAGGGCGCGGTGGTGCTGAAGTTTTGGATCCACCTGACCAAAGAGGCGCAGCGTGCGCGTTTCGAGGCCTTGCAAGCCGATCCGCTGACCGCCTGGCGCGTCACACCCTGGAGCTGGGATCGTCTGAAGACCTACGACAAGCTGCAAAAGGTATCCAGCCACCTGCTGCGCATGACCAACACGGCCTGGGCCCCCTGGGTCATTGTGGAAGGGGTGGATGACCGCTACCGCGCGCTCAAGGTAGGGCAGGTGATTCAGGCGGCACTGGCCAGCAAGCTGGCTGCAGCCACGCAGGCCGGCAAGAAGAAACCGGCCACGGAAGCTGCCGCCATGGCACGCGTGGAGACCGACGGGCGCACCGTGCTGTCCGAGATGGATTTGAGCCGTACCCTGCCGGACAAGGAATACAAGGCCGAGCTCGGCCTGTTGCAGGGTCGCCTGTCGGAGCTTGCACGCGATCCGCGCTTCAAGTCGCGCGCCCTGGTGCTGGCCTTTGAAGGGGCTGACGCGGCCGGCAAGGGTGGTGCCATCCGGCGCATCACGGCGGCCATGGATGCACGTCAGTTCCAGGTGATTCCGGTGGCAGCGCCCACCGAGGAGGAGCGGGCGCAGCCGCACCTGTGGCGCTTCTGGCGTCATTTGCCGCGGCATAACCATGTGGCGATTTTTGACCGCACCTGGTATGGCCGGGTGCTGGTGGAGCGGGTGGAGGGCTTTTGCAGCCCGGCCGACTGGCAGCGGGCCTATAGCGAAATCAACGACTTCGAGCACGAGCTCGTTGCGTCGGGTGTGATCGTGGTGAAGTTCTGGCTGCAAGTCAGCCAGGAGGAACAGCTGCGGCGCTTCAAGGAGCGCGAGCAGATTGCCTTCAAGCGCTTCAAGATCACGGCCGAAGACTGGCGCAACCGTGACAAGTGGGATGCCTACCAGCAGGCCATCTGCGACATGGTGGAGCGCACCAGCACCGGTGAAGTGCCGTGGACGCTGGTCGAGTCGAACGACAAAAACTACGCCCGGGTCAAGATTTTGCGCACCGTGTGCGAACGCCTCGAGGCAGCACTCGATGCCACCGGCCCTGCACCGGGCAAAGCGGCAAAGAAACGCAAGCGCTAATAGGGGCGGAAGTTGGAGCCGGCGGGTCTGGCTGCCGAGGCCAGCCGCGGCTCGCTCAAGCGCGGCACCGTGCCGCGGCGGTCCTGCACCAGACGGGGCGCAGGCTTTGCCACAGCGGTAGCGCCGGTCTTGAAGAAGGCAATACTTTGTTGCAGTTGCTCGGCCTGACCCGACAGCTCTTCGCTGGTGGCTGCCAGTTGCTCGGACGCGGATGCGTTTTGCTGCGTGGCCTTGGAGAGTTGCCCCATGGCGCCGCCGATCTGCACCACCGATTCACTTTGTTCCGAACTGGCTGCTGCAATCTCCTGTACCAGTTCACTGGTTTTGAGAATGCTGGGAACAATGGTGTTCAACAGCTTGCCCGCGTGTTCGGCGGTGGCCACGCTGCTGAGCGCCAGATCACCAATTTCCTTGGCGGCAAGCTGGCTGCGTTCGGCCAATTTGCGCACTTCGGCCGCCACCACGGCAAAGCCCTTGCCATGCTCGCCGGCACGGGCCGCTTCGATCGCGGCGTTGAGCGCCAGCAGATTGGTCTGGTAGGCAATGTCGTCGACGATGCCGATCTTGGAGGCAATCTGCTTCATGGCAGCCACGGTGTCGTTGACGGCATTGCCGCCGTCCACTGCCTCTTTGCTGGTTTGTGTGGCCATGCCATCGGTGACGCGGGCGTTGTCACTGTTCTGGCTGATGGATGCTGACATGGTGTCCATGGTGGCACTGGTCTGCTCGACACTGGCGGCCTGTTCGCTGGCGGCCTGCGACAGGGACTGGGCTGTTGCGCTCACCTGGTTGGCCGCACCGGTCAGGGCGTCGGCTGCATCATGCACTTCGGCCAGCACCCGGGTGAGGTTTTCGGCGGTGGCGTTGGCGCTGTCCTTGACCTGTCCGAACAGGCCGGCGTGTTCCCGTTCAATGCGGTGCGTCAGATCGCCCTCGGCGAAGGCACTCAGCAGATTGGCGACATCGGTCAGACCCTGCTCGCTGGTGTTCATGAGCGTATTCATGCCCGTGGCCAGATTGGCAAAAAAGCCCGTCCTGCCGGCAGCCGAAAGCCGGTGACTGAAGTCGCCTTGGCCCGCGGCCTGCACCAGTGCATCCACTTCTTTCTCGGCAGCCAGTTGATCGGTGACATCCAGCCACTGGCCGATGGTGCCCAGGCGCTCCCCCTTGTCTGACACCACGGCGGTGGTGGTCAGGTCATAGGTGCGGCTGCCCAGTTGCAGGCGCGATTGGGTGGTGCCGTTGAGTTTGCGCAATCGCTCCAGTGCGGCCTGTGGATCGGCATAAAAGATGCCTATGCTGCCGTTCAGAATATGTTCGGCGTTAAAGCCCGGAATCTGTTTGCGGAAGCCTTCCTCGTCGCGACGCAGGGTGTCACGCAAGGCATGGTTCATGTAGATGATGGTGCCATCGTCTGCCGCAATACGCACCGGCAGGCTCACATTGTCCAGCGCCGCCTTGACGCGGGCGTTGTAACGGGCCGCAATATCCGAGGCCACCAGTTGCTCACGCGCGCTTTCGGCAGCCTGGGTGATTTTTTGCTTTTCTCCAGGCAAGGACTCCATGCGTTCCTCAAACTGGTTGTGCACGTATTGGCCAATCAGCTCCACCAGACGTTCGTTGAGGGCCGACTGCGCACTCACCATATGGTTAAAGTCAGCGGCCATTTGGCCGAAGGCACCGGCAAATTCGCTGGCCGGCATCAGGTGGCTGGTCTGGCCCAGGTCATTGTGGCGACGCGCCATTTCGGCCTGCGCTGCACTGAAGGCCACCAGGGTGTCCTGCATGGCGCCCATGGACTGCAGCAACTGGCCGGTCTCGTCGTTGGAGTTGCTGCTGGTGTCGTTGTCCAGCCTGCCGCTGGCAACTGCCTGGGCTACCGCGACAGCGCGACCCAGCGGACGCAGAATGCTGCGGGCAATGGTGTAGGCCATGGCAGCGGTCAGCCCCAGGGCAATCAGAACGGCGGCCAGCACCTGTTTGAACTCCACCATGAATTCGCTGCGCAAATCGTCCATGTACAGGCCCGAGCCTATGACCCAGCCCCAGGGCTTGAAGCCACTCACATAGGAGACCTTTTCCACGGGTTTGTCGAGTCCGGGCTTGGGCCACAGATAGCTCAGGTAGCCGGACTCGCTTTTGCGCACCGTGTCCACAAAGCGCACGAACACGGCGTTGCCTTCCGGGTCCTTGACGCCGCTGACGTCTTTGCCGTTGAGCTCGGGTTTGAAGGGGTGGGTGATCAGCCGCACGTTCATGTCATTGATCCAGAAATACTCCTTGCCGGAGTACCGTGCGTCGTTCACGGCCTTGATGGCCTGGGCTTGCGCCTGTTCATGGCTGATCAGGCCAGCCACTTCCTGCTGGTAGGTCGACTCGACGATGGACTGCATCACTTCCACGCTTTGCCGTATGGAAGTCTTGCGCGCCTCGTAGCTGCTTTGGTACTGCATCCACAGCAGCAAGGAACTCAGTGTCACCAAGACCACGGCGCCGAAGCCGGCCAGCAGAGCCAACTTCCATTTGATGGACAAGCGGCCCAGCAGGCCGTCCGATGTGATTTGTGTTGTGCGTTGTTTCAAAGCTGTTCCCCCGACATATTTGTGCGCACCATTATGGGGGGATATGCGCACTCCCGGTGCAACGGACGCTGCTAATTGATGTGGCAAACTCGCGGCTCGGCACCCGGGCCTGCAGCGCCCTTGCCATTTTTATTGAGTTGATTCTGTTCGCCATTCCCCATGCAAAAAATCATCGCGCAAATCGCGCAAGAAATCCGTGTCCGTCCCAACCAGGTGGAAACCGCCGTGGCGCTGTTGGATGGCGGCGCCACCGTTCCCTTTATTGCCCGCTACCGCAAGGAAGCCACCGACGGCCTGGACGATATTCAGTTGCGCGAGCTGGAAGCCCGCCTGTCCTACCTGCGCGAACTGCGCGACCGCAAGCTGGCGGTCATCAAGAGCATTGAAGAACAGGGCAAGATGACACCGGCCCTGCTGGTCGCCATTGATGCCTGCCCGACCAAGCAGGAGCTGGAAGACCTGTATTTGCCCTTCAAGCCCAAGCGCCGCACCAAGGGCATGATTGCCCGCGAGGCTGGTATTGAGCCGCTGGCCGAAAAGCTGTTTGCCAACCCGGCCCTTGTGCCGGCCGACGAGGCTGTCGCCTTTGTGCTGGCCGAGAAGACCGAGGCCGGCGACGACTTCACCACCGTGCAAGCAGTGCTGGACGGCGTGCGCGACATCCTCTCCGAGCGCTGGGCTGAAGACCCGGTGCTGGTGCAGGACCTGCGCGAATGGCTGTGGCAGGAGGGCCTGCTGCAGTCCACCCTGATGGCCGGCAAGGACGAAACCAACCCGGATGTGGCCAAGTTCCGCGACTACTTTGCCTACGACGAGCCGATTGGCCGCGTGCCCTCGCACCGCGCCCTGGCTGTATTCCGTGGCCGCGCCCTGGACATGCTGGACGCCAAGTTGGTCTTGCCCGAGCCGCCGGTTGCCGCACCCGTTGTGACCGTCGGTGCCGCCAAGGCCCGCCCGGCGCCGGTGGTCACACTGGCGGAAGGCCGCCTGGCGCTGAAGCTGGGCTGGAGCCACCAGGGCCGACCCGGCGACGACCTGATCCGCAAATGCGTGGCCTGGACCTGGAAGGTCAAACTCAGCCTGTCCACCGAGCGCGACCTGTTTGCCCGCCTGCGTGAAGACGCCGAGAAGGTGGCGATCAAGGTGTTTGCCGACAACCTGCGCGACCTGTTGCTGGCGGCTCCCGCCGGCCCGCGCGTGGTGATGGGCCTGGACCCCGGCATCCGCACCGGTGTCAAGGTGGCGGTGGTGGATGCCACCGGCAAGCTGGTGGAAACCGCTACCGTGTTCCCGCACGAGCCGCGCAAGGACTGGGATGACTCGCTGCACACCCTGGGCGCCCTGTGCCTGCGCCATGGCGTGAACCTGATTGCCATTGGCAACGGCACCGCCAGCCGCGAGACCGACAAGCTGGCCGCCGACCTGATCAAGCTGATGGCCAAGGGAAGCGGCCCCGCCATCGACAAGGTGGTGGTGTCCGAAGCCGGCGCTTCCGTCTACTCCGCCAGCGAATTCGCCTCGCAGGAAATGCCCGATGTGGATGTCAGCCTGCGCGGCGCCGCCAGCATCGCCCGGCGTCTGCAAGACCCGCTGGCCGAACTGGTGAAGATCGACCCCAAGAGCATTGGCGTGGGCCAGTACCAGCACGACGTGAACCAAAGTGCCCTGGCCAAGTCGCTGGAGTCGGTGGTGGAAGATTGTGTGAACGCCGTCGGCGTGGACCTGAATACCGCCAGTGTGCCGCTGCTGTCGCGCGTCTCCGGCCTGTCCGGCACCGTGGCCAAGGCCGTGGTGCGCTGGCGTGAAGCCCATGGCGCTTTCAGTAGCCGCCAGGATTTGCTGCAGGTCACCGGCCTGGGCGCCAAGACCTTTGAGCAAAGCGCCGGCTTCCTGCGCATACGCGGTGGCAGCAACCCGCTGGACATGACCGGCGTGCACCCGGAAACCTATCCGCTGGTGGAGCAGATCATGGCCAAGACCGGCAAGCCGGTTGCTGAAATCATGGGCCGCGCCGACATGCTCAAAACCCTGCGCCCGGAGCTGTTTGCCAACGCCCAATTTGGTGTCATCACCGTCAAGGACATCCTGACCGAGTTGGAAAAGCCGGGCCGCGACCCGCGCCCGGACTTCAAGGTGGCGCGCTTTAACGACGGTGTGGAAGACATCAAGGACCTGAAGGAAGGCATGGTGCTGGAGGGCACGGTCAGCAATGTGGCGGCCTTTGGCGCCTTTATTGACCTGGGCGTGCACCAGGACGGTCTGGTCCATGTGAGCCAACTGGCGCACAAGTTCGTGAATGATGCGCGCGAGGTGGTCAAGACCGGCGACATCGTCAAGGTTCAGGTCGTGGAAGTGGACGTGGCCCGCAAACGGATCGCGTTGACGATGAAGATCGGGGCGGCACCGGCCCGCT
>CANBTQ010000148.1 GCA_947372425.1 Comamonadaceae bacterium
CCGCGGGCGGTGAGCGTGATGTCCAGCAAGCGCGCCGCCTTCTCGGCGTCGCCGTAAAACATCTCGTAAAAGTCCCCCATCCGGTAGAACAGCAGTGTGTCCGGAAAGTCCGCTTTGAGGGCCAGGTACTGGGCCATCATGGGGGTGTGTTTGGAGAGGTCTTCGGTCATCGCAGGGAGTCTATCAACAATGGGCGCGCGGCACCGTCAAGGGCAGGCCCAGGTGCCGCGCTGCGCAGCTACGGCTGCGAGTAGATTCAGACGCTGCGAATATCCTCTTCAGAGATGATCGGCCAAATGCCTGCGCAGCCGGGCCATGTCGTTTTCGATGGTCGGCGCCTTCAACACGTCGTGGCTGGAGAAAGAAGGCAGTATCTCCATACCGCAAAACTTGTAGTTGGCGGTGTTGAGGATGAACACATCGTCCACGGACCGGTCGCCGAACAGGGTCTGATGCGCATCACTGAATGCCGTAGCGGGTGCATTCCAGGTCAGTGACATCATGTACTTGCGACCCTGCAACAAGCCACCCGAGCCATATTGCCGCGACGCATCTTCCCGCGTACGACCATCACCGGTGATGAACAAGCCCTTCACCATGCCGGCTGTAAAAACCTCATCGACGTACTTCTTGTAAATCCATGGCGTGCCGAACCAGTACACCGGCGTTTGCAGGATGATGACATCGGCCCACAGGTGGTTCTGAACTTCGGTTTCAATGTCATAACCCTGCGCGATGAGGGTATGCCGTACCTCGAAGTCGCGCGACTCCAGCGCTTCGTGAATGACGCCGGCCATGGCCTGGTTGAGCCCGCCTGTCGAGATGCCCTCGTACAACTGGTGGGCGTGGATGATCAGTGCTTTTTTCACAATTTTCCTTTGGAAGGCTTCAGCGTGCGGTGCTGAATAGGTTGAATGGCTGTGACTGTAGGCAGATAGACTAAAAAGAAAAAGCCATGAATGCTCATTACCTTGTGAAGCTAAACTTCAAAGCATGAAGCTCAATCAACTCGATGGACTGGTGGCCTTTTGGAAAGTGGCCGGGCATCGCGGCTTCTCCGCCGCCGCAGCGGCACTGGAGGTGTCCCCCTCTGCGCTCAGCCAGGCGATACGGCAGTTGGAAGCCAGGCTGGGTGTACGCCTGTTGAATCGGACCACGCGCAGTGTCAGCCTGACCGAAGCGGGTGAAACCTATCTGGCCAAGATCGGCCCGGCTTTAAACGATGTGCTGAACGCATCGGAAGAGCTGAACGCCCTCCAGGGCCGTCCGTCCGGCGTGCTGCGCATCAACGCGGCACGCATCTCGATTGCGATGGTGCTGCAACCTCTGCTGGCCGGCTTTTTGAAGGCCTACCCCGATGTGCAAATCGAGCTGTCCAACGATGAAGGCTATGTGGACATCGTGGAGCGCGGGTTCGACGCGGGCATCCGCTTGGGTGAAAGCGTTCAGAAAGACATGGTTGCCATTCCACTGGGCGGGCCCGTCTCGGTTGCCGTTGTGGGCGCGCCGGCTTATTTCAAAAAGCATCCTGTGCCGCAGCATCCATCGGATTTGGTGGACCACAATTGCGTGCGCTTTCGGTTCTCGGGCAGTGGCGCCATTTACAAGTGGGAGTTCAAGGTGAATGGGCACCTCATCGAATACGAAATCGGTGGCAATCTCACCATCAGCGATTCGTTGTTTTCTCTGGACGCGGCCTTGGATGGTGTGGGATTGGCCTACACCTTCGAGCAACTCGCACTCCCGCACCTGCGGGCCAAGAAGTTGACGCGCGTGCTGGGCGAATTCTCACCGAGCTTTCCCGGGTTTTACCTGTACTACCCGAGCCGAAGGCAGCAGCCCGCCAAACTGAAGGCCTTCGTGGACTACGCCTTGAAGTACGCAGGAAACAGGTGAGCCGCAGCCATGCAGCGGTCTTCACGTTCGACTGAGCCCGGCAGGGGCCCGCCGGTTCGCCGCATGGGCTGCTGCGGCGTACGGCGGCCAAACGGCTACGGCGTCTGCTGCAGTGCCACCTGGTCCAGACGCAGAAAGGTAAAGCCCTGCCTGAGCAGCTGAAGCAGCCCCACGGACAGCCCCTCGGCCGAATCGGAGGCGGGCTTGTTCATATGGGCAATGATGATGTCGCCGGACTTCACATTCTTCAGCCGGGCCTCAATCGCCACGCGCCCCAGGGTGGCGCCGGAGTCGGCGTTGACCGAGAAGCCGGCAATGCCATAGCCCATTTTTTCGATTTCGGTGACGGCCTGCGCGTCATATTCGGCGGTGGCGCCCCGGTACCAGTGGGGCGGCACGCCAATCATCTCGGTGATGGCCCGTGCGCCCTCGGACACTTCGCGCCGCAGGTGGATGACATCGGGCTCGCCCGGTATGCCGTACACCTTCTTGCCCGCACCAATGACTGCCGGGATGTGGTTCTCGCCGTGGTCTTCCACATCAAACAGGTCCAGGTGCGCCTTGATGACGGCCACGCCCACGGGGTTGGCCAGCAGCCATTTGCGGGTGGCAAACAGGGTTGCCGGAATCCGGTTGCGGATCAGAAACTCAATCAGGTCATCGTCAAATTTTCCGGAGCAGGCATCCAGTGTCAGCGCGATGCGTCTGCTGTCCGGGCGCGACTCCACCAGTCGATCGTGGATTTCAACCGGTCGCTCCTCGGCCCCTGCTGCCGCACTCCAGGCGCACAGCGCCAGCAGCAGGCCGGCCATGGGCCGCAGGCGCTGGCGGAACTTGCTCGGGTGGTGTGCGCTGCCACGGGTGTGGCCAATCGGCGCCCGGTGCGGCCGCATTACTTGCTGCCCACCGCAGCCTTCCAATCGCGAAACACATCCACATCCATGCCATCGGGATAGAACAAATAGCCGGGCGCGTGGCCGGCCTTGTCGGTCACGCCGTATTGCCAGATGATTTTGCGGGTTGCCCGGTCCAGCACCAGCACCCGGTGCCGGTGGTCGTCATTGACAATCACATCCCCATTGGGCAACTCCAGGGCCAGCGAGGGATGGTCCAGCATGCCTTCGCCACGTTTGACAAAGTATTCCCAGACCACTTTTTTGGTCGCCGGATTGAAAATGACAACCCGCCCGGGCTTGGAAAAATCGGCCAGGATGACATTGCCGTCCTGGGTGGGGTAGGCGTCCGACGGGTATTGCACGTGGGGCGCCTGTACCGCCCACACCACCTTGCCGCTGCGCGTCACGCGCGAGATCCAGGCGCCGCGAATTTCGGTAATCATCACATCACCGTTGTCCAGCGGCGTTGATCCGTTGGGCAGGTCCAGAAAGCGCGGCGGGTCGTGGCGGCAGGTGCCGGGTTGGCCCCACTGGTCGAGCACCTTGGCCGTTTTGGAATCGATGAACAGAATGCGGCAGTTGCGGATATCGGCCGTGAGTATGGTTCCGTCGGCCAGCAGGTGCGCATCGTCCGGGTAACTGAAGAAGCCTTCGCCCGAGCCGCGGGTATCGGCGGCCCCATAAGACCACTCGAGCTGGCGCTTCTCATAGTCAATGATGTGGATGTCGTAGTTGTCCTCCTCGTTGACCATCAGCTTCTTGCCGTCCGGCGAGAAGAAGACATCGTCATTGCCCCGGTACACCTTCAGGCTGGGCGAGTTGAACTCCCAGACAATTTTCTTGTTCGGTGCCACCTCAATCAGGCGGTTGTTGCGCCGGTCGGCAATGATGATGGGGTAGGGCAGGGGCTTGCCCCAGGACTGCACCGGATGCTCCCTGCTGCCGGTCACCGGCGGTATGGGCGGCAGGGTGACGCCGCTGGAAACGGCACCGGCGCCTACCATTTCCTGGGTCACGTGCACCGGCTGGCCGGCACCGGGTGCCACTTGTTTGCCAGTCTCTGGTCCCGCGGCCAGGGCAAGACCTGCCCATGCCACCAGGGACAGACACACGAGCAGTGGACGCAATTTCAGGATGGATGGCATGGGTGAATAGTTCCGGGGTGGAGAGGGTCAAGCAAAAGTGCAAAGCCGTGCGGCAGAATAGTTTCAATCTGCACGCCAGCGCTTGACGCGGCGCAAACAATGCCCTGCTGTTGCGAATAGACACGGCACCCGTGGGCCGGCCGCCGTGGTAGCCTGCACGCATGTGCCAACACAGCCACCGCGGGCCTGCCCAAGGCCTGTTTACACGCCGAATCTTTGCCGCCGGGCTCGGGCTTTTGTGCACCACGGCCATGGCGGATGCGGCAGGCTTGTGTGCCTCCGGCCGCCGCCAGTCGCCGATTGACATCGGGCCCACCGACACCAGGGCCTTGCCGGCCCTGCAATTCCAGTACCAACCGACCGCGCTCAAGTTGGCCAACGATGGCAGCACCCTGCGCGTGCGCATGGCGCAGGGCAGCCACTTGCGGATCGGGGCCGGCATCTATGCGCTGCAGCAGTTTCACTTTCACACCCCCGGCGGCGAAACCGTGGCCGGCCAGGCTTTTCCGATGATTGCGCACCTGCTGCACCGCAGTGCCGCCGGGCAGTTGCTGGCGGTCGGGGTTCATATGCGATCCGGGGCCCACAACGCGCTGATGGAAACCCTGCTGGCCCATCTGCCCGCCCGCACCGACGGAGACCACGCGATACCCGGTGTGGCAGTGAATGCGACAGCCCTGCTCCCGGCGCAGACCGGCTATTTCCGCTACACCGGATCACTCACGGCCAGCCCCTGCACCGAAGGCGTGGAGTGGATCATTCTGAAGGCGCCCATCGAAATTTCGGCTGCCCAACTGGCCCGCTACCACAGCCACTTCGCCGACAACATGCGGGGCCCGCAGCCACTGAACCGGCGGGTGGTGCTGGAGAGCGCCTAGGGCGCGTGTTGCGCGCAGGGCCCTCGTGCCAGCATACCCAGCCAGGCAGCCAGTGCGATCCAGGAGGCGGCCAAAGACCAGGCCACGGTCCGCCAGGGAATGCCGCCGCCCCGTGCAAAACGCCCCCGGTGCGTTGAAAAAACGACACTCGGGGCGCTAAAGTGCCCGCCGGCACGATTCAGGGTTCAAGCGGGGGTGCCGTGGCAGAGACAGCCTGTACAGTGGTATCCAGTCAGGCAGGTGCACCGGGTCCGGGAGCCAGCACAGCCCACGGGGCCGGTCAGACAAACGCTGCCAACCGGTCGGATGTCCCTGCATGGCGAAGCCTTCAATGAATACACACACCACTGATCTGCACCTTGGTCTCGCCTTGCAACCACGCCGGCTGCACCAGGTTCTGCTGGCCCTGATTGCGGCCATTGCAGTGGGCTTGACGATTGCGCTGTCCAAGCAGGGCTGGGCGGCGGCAGCCATGCTGGGTGTTGCACTGTTGTCCCTGGCCTTGGCATTCCATTTCAACCGCAGGGGGCAGGTGGCGCGGGCTGCCAGCGTCATGCTGCTGACCCTGACCGTGGTGATGGGCGGGCTGGTATTCCTGTCGCAAGGCCTGCACGACGAAGCCGTGATTGCCTTTCCGGGCCTGCTGATTTTTGCCAGCATGTTCAGCAGCCGGCCGGTCTTCATCGGCCTGCTGCTGGCCATGGTGGCGATGCTGGTGGGCGTGGTGGGTGCGGACCTGTCGGGCTGGCATGCCAGCGCGGTAGAGCCCAACAGCTGGGGCCAGCTGGTGAACGTGGTGTCGATATTGGCGGTGACCGCATTTTTTGTCTGGTTGCTGGCCAGCGATCTGCGCCGTGCCATGGCGCGGCTGCAGGCCGAGAAGATCCGGCTGCAGGAGTCCCATGCCCGGATCGAGTTCCTGGCCCACCGCGATGCGCTGACCAATCTGCCCAACCGCACCCTGGCCCGAGACCGGCTGTCGCAAATCCTGTCCAACGCCCGGCGCAGCGGTTCGATGGTGGCCGTGCTGTTTTTGGACCTGGACAACTTCAAGACCGTGAACGACTCGCTGGGCCACGGTGCCGGCGACCAGCTGCTGTGCCTGGTGGCCGAGCGCCTGATGGCTTCGGTGCGCGAGACCGACACCGTCAGCCGCCAGGGCGGCGATGAGTTTCTGATTCTGCTGGGGTCGGTGGAGGGCGAAGAGTCGGCCACCCGGGTGGCCACCAAGATCATGGAACAGCTGGCGCAGCCCCTGTGGGTGAATGGGCTGGAAGTCGTCGCCACCGGTTCGCTGGGCATTGCCATGTTCCCCAGGGACGGGGCCGACGAGGACAGCCTGCTCAAGAACGCCGACATGGCCATGTACCGGGCCAAGGACGCCGGGCGCAATGCGTTCCGCTTTTTTGACGCCGAGATGAACAGCAGCGTGGTGGAGCACCTGCACCTCACCGCGGGCATCCGCACGGCGCTGACCAACGGCGAGTTCCGGTTGCACTACCAGCCACAGTTTGAGCTGGCCACCGGGCGCATCGTCGGCGCCGAGGCCCTGATCCGCTGGAACCATCCCACGCTGGGCTTCATCCCGCCGGGCAAGTTCATCCCGGTGGCCGAGCGCAACGGCCTGATCAACGACATCGGCTCCTGGGTGCTGGACACGGCCTGCCGCCAGACCAAGACCTGGCAGGACAGGGGCCTGGGCGGTCTGGTGATTGCGGTCAATGTGTCGCCGGTGCAGTTCCGGCGCGACGATATTGAACGCGAAGTGGCCACCGCAATCGAGACCTGCGCAATCAACCCGGCCTGCATTGAGCTCGAGCTGACCGAGTCGTTGCTGGTGGCCGATTCGGTACACCTCAGCGCCGTGCTGGCCCGCCTGAGCGGCATGGGCGTCAAGCTGGCCATTGACGACTTTGGCACGGGCTACTCCAACCTGGGCTACCTCAAGCGTTTTGCGGTGGAGCGCCTCAAGATCGACCAGTCCTTTGTGCGCGACATGACCCAGAACCCGCACAACGACGGCATCGTGCGCGCCATCATCGAGATGGCCCACTGCCTGCAGCTCGAAGTGGTGGCCGAGGGGGTGGAGGACCAGGCCACCCTGGAGCGCCTGCAGACCCTGGGCTGCGAGTTTGGCCAGGGCTATCTGTGGTCCCCTGCGCTGCCGCCGGATGAGTTTGCGGCCTATGTGCAGGCCCGGCAGCCGGCAGAACCCGGTGCCGGGCGGCCAGGCAAAGGTGCGATACTGGTTCCCAATTCATAAATTTTTTGCAGTGTCCGTAGGAGTGTCGAATGTCCCTGTCTGAGTCACTGCCACGCGTACTCGTGGTGGAAGACGAGGCTATCGTCGCCCGCGATATTGCGCTGCAGCTGTCGGAGCTGGGTTACCAGTGCGCCGGCATTGCCAGCAATGCCGAGCAGGCCATTGCCATGGCGACCGAGCTGGCGCCGGACCTGGTGCTGATGGACATCCAGCTGGGCGGCCCGACCGACGGCATTGCCGTCGCCGAGACCATACGCCACCAATACGCGCTGCCGGTGGTCTTCATCACGGCCTATTCGGCCGACGAGATTCTGGCCCGCGCCAAGCTCACCGAGCCCTACGGCTACATCCTCAAACCCTTTACCGACCGCGAGCTGCGCGTCACCCTGACCATGGCGCTGTACAAGCACCAG
>CANBTQ010000149.1 GCA_947372425.1 Comamonadaceae bacterium
TGGTCAAGCAGGCCGATGTGCACCTCGATTGAACCGGCCCCGGGCGGGAGGCCCAGGCCATGAATCTGCCGGCCCATGCGCTGACCATGACCGTGCTCATGACCCCGGACATGGCCAACTTCTCCGGCAATGTGCACGGCGGCACGGTACTGAAATTTCTGGACCAGGTGGCCTACGCCTGCGCCAGCCGCTACGCGGGCCGCTATGTGGTCACGCTGTCGGTGGACCAGGTGATGTTTCGCCAGCCGATTTATGTCGGTGAGCTGGTGACCTTTCTGGCCTCGGTCAACCACACCGGCACCTCGTCCATGGAAGTCGGCATCAAGGTCATGGCCGAGAACATCCGCAGCCAGGTGGTACGCCACGCCAACAGCTGCTTCTTCACCATGGTGGCGGTGGACGACGCGCGCCAGCCGGTGGCCGTGCCACCACTGCGCCCGGTGTCGGTGGCGCAACTGCGCCGCCATGCCGCTGCCCACATGCGCAAGCAGCTGCGCCAGGAATTCGGCAAACGCTTCGAGGCACTGCGCAGCGCGGCCAGTTCCTGATGTGCGTTGTTTCCTGCAAAGCCTGCGTTGCTTACTCCAAGTGCAGCCGCATTGCGCTGCCTACACTGAGCCGCAGGACTGCACCCGGCAGCCGCTTGTCTCAGGAAATTGCATGACCGCCCTTGTGTTCCCCGCCGCTGCCGCCACCACGCTTGCCATCGTGGGCACGGCGCTGCGTTTTCCGGTTCGCCGCGTGTTCTGCATGGGCCGCAATTACGCCTGGACCGAGGCCGAGCGCCAGCCCGGAACGCAGCACGCCTTCCCGGCCTTTTTCATGAAGCCCGCCGACGCGGTGGTGCCGGCTGCGGGCTGCCTGGCCTATCCCCGCCTGAGCGCCGATTTCTGCCCCGAGATCGAGCTGGTGGTGGCCCTTGGAAAAGACGGTGCCGACATCGCGCCGCAGGACGCACACGGCCATGTCTGGGGCTATGGCGCAGGCCTGGACCTGACGCGCCGCGACCTGCAGGCGCAGGCCAAGCAGCAGGGCTTGCCCTGGGAGGCGGCCAAGGCTTTTGATGCCTCCGCCCCGGTGAGCGCGCTGCTGCCGGCCTCGGCCATCGGCCATCCGCAGGCCGGCGCGATCTGGTTGAAGGTGAATGGCCAGGAGCGCCAGCGCGCCGATCTGGCGGACCAGCTCTGGTCGGTGCCAGACCTCATCAGCACCCTGTCGCGCGCGGTCACGCTCAGGGCCGGCGACCTGCTGTTTACCGGCACGCCGGCGGGCGTGGCCGCGCTGCAGCCGGGGGATGTTGTGGAGGGCGGAATCGACGGCCTGCAGCACTTCAGCCTGTCCATCGGGTCACGCTAGAGCCGCACATGGCCAAGCTCGCGCTGGTTCCCACCCTTGGCATGCAGCAGCACAGCGCGCATGCCGACTTCTGCATACGCGACCAGCAGGAGCACCTGGCCACCCGGGTGCCGCACCGCCATGAATACTTCCAGATCCAGATCAACCTGGGCGGCGACACGGTGCAGCACATTGGCGGCGCGGTGCGCCCCTTTCCGCACCGGGCCATGGCCTGCATCCTGCCGCACCGCCTGCACTGGATCGCGCATCCGCCGGGCGGCGCCTTTGTGCTGATCAACTTCACGCCGGAGTTTTTTTTGCGCGGCCTGCACTGCGATCCGCTGGACCTGGAAGAGCTGCCGGCCAGCGCCGTGCCGGAGCTGCTGCCCTTTCTCTACCAGGAGCACATGGACTTCATCCTGGATGCGCCCGACTTTGATGCCGTGCTGGCACTGCTGGCCGGCATGCGCGCCCACGACGCGGCGCGCCAACTGGGCAGCCGCACGCTGCTGCGCGGCCTGCTGCTGCAGATGCTGGGCACCTTGTGCAACCGCTACGCGCCCGAGTTTGCGCGGCTTGCCGACGACCGGGCCCTGCGGCGCGGCCAGCGTGACGCGGTCGGGCGCGTCAAGCGCTATCTGCGCGAGCACCTGGCCAACCCGGCCCTGACGCTGGGCGATGCGGCGGCCGCCGCCTTCCTGTCGCCCAACTACCTCACGCACCTGTTGCGCAAGGAGACCGGCAGCACTTTTTCCGAGCTGGTGTCGGGCCGGCGCCTGCGCATGGCGCGCGTACACCTGATGCACGGCACCGAGTCGCTGCTGCAAATCGCGCTGGCCTGCGGCTACACCGACGAGGCCTATTTTTCGCGCTGCTTCCGCAAGGCCTACGGCATGCCGCCGGGCACGTTTCGCAAGCAGCAGCAAAGCAGTTGAAGCCCTGCGGGCGGCTGCACCCCTTCAACCCCTCACCCCAGAAAGACGGTTTTCCATGCCTTCCATGTCCCCTCCCAAAATTGCGCTGGTAACCGGTGCCGCCAGCGGCATCGGCCGTGCCACCGCCCTGGCCCTGCTGCAGGACGGCTTTACCGTGGTGCTGGCCGGGCGCCGCCTGGAACCCCTGGCCGCACTGGCAGCGCAGGCCCTGGCCGCCGGGCAGCAGGCCCTGGCAGTGGCCACCGATGTGCGCGACCCCGACAGCGTGGCCGCGCTGTTCGCCACCATCGAGGCGCACTACGGCCGGCTGGACCTGCTGTTCAACAACGCCGGCGTCAACGCGCCCGCCGTGGACATGGACGAACTGCCGTTTGAAAACTGGAAGAACGTCATGGACACCAATGTCACCGGCGTCTACCTGTGCGCCCGCGCCGCCTTCGGCCTGATGAAAAAGCAGCGGCCCCAGGGCGGGCGCATTCTCAACAACGGCTCGATCTCGGCGCACACGCCGCGCCCCATGACCTGCCCCTACACCGCCAGCAAGCACGCGGTGCTGGGCATCACCAAAAGCATTGCGCTGGACGGGCGCGCCTTCAACATCGTCTGCGGCCAGATCGACATCGGCAATGCGCTGACCGAGCTGTCGGAGCGCATGACCCGCGGCGTGCGCCAGGCCAATGGCCAGATTGCGGCCGAGCCCATGCTCGACGTGCAGCACGTGGCCGACGCCGTGCGCTATGTGGCGGGCCTGCCGCTCTCGGCCAATGTGCTGAACCTGACCGTGATGGCCAGTGCCATGCCTTTTGTCGGTCGCGGCTAAGCCTTGCCAAGGAGTACCCCGCATGCAACATGAAGTTCTGCAGATCAGCCCGATCCTGATTCCCGCCATCAACGAACAGCTCAACGCGCGCTACACCGTGCACCGCCTGTACGAGCAGGCCGACAAGGACGCCTGGCTGCGCACGCACGGCAGCCGCATCCATGCGGTGGTCACCGGCGGCCACACCGGCATCCAGGAAGCGGTGATGGCCCAGCTGCCGCAGCTGCAGGTGGTGGCGGTCAACGGGGTGGGCACCGACGCGGTGGATCTGGCCTACGCGCGTGCGCGCGGCATCCATGTCACCGGCACCTTTGGCGCACTCACCGAAGACGTGGCCGATCTGGCCATCGGCCTGCTGATCGCCAGCTGCCGCAGCATTTGCAGCGGCCACCGCTTTGTGCAGGACGGGCAGTGGCCGCTGCACCCGCTGCCCAGCGCGATTCCGCTAGCCCGCCGCTTCAGCGGCATGCGCCTGGGCATCGTGGGCATGGGACGGGTGGGGCGCGCCATCGCCACCCGTGCGGCGGCCTTCGGCTGCCCGGTGCGCTACACCGACCTGCAGGCCATGGCCGATGTGCCCTACACCTTTGTGGCCGACCTGGTGGCGCTGGCGGCGCAGAGCGACGCGCTGATTCTGGCGGCCGCTGCCGAAAACGCCGAGGGCATTGTCAACGCCGCCGTGCTGGACGCACTGGGCCCCGACGGCTTCCTGGTCAACATCGCCCGCGGCAAGCTGGTGCACGAGGCCGATCTGGTGGCAGCGCTCACAGCGGGCCGCATTGCCGGTGCCGGGCTGGACGTGTTTGTCGACGAGCCCCATGTGCCGCCGGCCCTGCTGCACATGGACCGGGTGGTGCTGCAGGCACACCGGGCCAGCGCCACCTGGGAGACCCGCACCGCCATGGGCGAGATGGTGTTGCAAAGCCTGGCCACGGCCCTGGCCGGTGAGCGACCCGCGATGAGTTTGACAACCTGAAAACAACAACTGGAGACACCATGAAAATCACCTCCCTTGCGGCCGCGGCCCTCTTGTCCCTGCTGGCGGGCAGCGCCCTGGCACAGGCCTATCCCAACCGGCCCATCACCCTCATCATCGGCTCCTCGCCCGGCAGCACCACCGATGGTCTGGCCCGTGCCCTGGGTGCGGAGATCACCAAGGAGACCGGCCAGCCGGTGCTGGTGGACAACCGCGCCGGTGCCTTCGGCGGCATTGCGGCGCAGGCGGTGGCGCGCGCCAAGCCGGACGGCTACACCCTGTTCATCACCACCAACACCACGCAGGCGGCCAACCCGCATCTGCTCAAGCAGCTGCCCTACGACCCGATCAAGGACTTCGCCCCCGTGGGCCGCCTGGTGCAGGGCTATATGCTGATGGTGGTGAACCCGGCGCTGAAGGCGCAGACGGTGGGCGAGTTCGTGGCCCTGGCCAAGAAGGACCCGGGCAAGCTCAGCTACGGCTCGGGCAGCTCTTCGGCGCGCGTGGCGTCCGAGTTGTTCCAGCACATGAGCGGCACCAAGCTCAACTACGTGCCCTACAAATCCAACCCCAGCGCGGTGATGGATCTGGTCTCGGGCCAGACCGACCTGATGATCGTGGACCTGACCACCAGCCTGCCCCAGGTCAAGGCCGGCAAGCTGCGCGCCCTGGGCGTGAGCAGCCCCAAGCGCTCACCGCTGGTGCCCAATGTGCCGACCATTGCCGAGGCCGGTTTGCCCGGCTATGAGGCCAACCACTGGAACGCCCTGTATGCGCCCGCCGGCACGCCACCGGCGCTGATTGCCCGCCTCAACGAGCTGGCACGCCACGGCATGGCGGCGGACCCCCTGCGCAACTTCGCCGAGCAAAACGGCATGGAAGTGGCAGTGACCTCGGCCGAGGAGCTGGGCCGCTTTCAGCTTGCCGAACTGGAGCGCTGGGGCAAGATCATCAAGCAGGCCGGCATTGAACCGGAGTGATCCCTGCACCGGCCTGCCGTCCACCGCGGCCGGATGAAATCACCCTAGTGGTGGGCATGCCGGTGGTGGATGTCGGGGAAGTGCGCGTGTCGGTGTTCCAGGGGGGTGTGCTGGTGCATATGGGTGTGGGGCTCGACACCGTCCCACGCAGCATCGTGGCTGTGCTGGTGGTGTTCGTCATGCCGGTGCGGGTGTTGGTGCAGCAGCGCGGCATGCACATGGGCATGGGCGTGGTGCTCGGTCAGGTGCAGCCAGACCCCGGCGGCCATCGCGCCGGCTGCCAGCCAGAAGCGCGTGCTGGTGGGCTCGGCAAAAACCAGGATGGCGATGGCCGCGCCGACAAAAGGGGCGGTGGAAAAGTAGGCCCCGGTGCGCGCCGTACCCAGGCCGCGCAGGGCCAGCACAAACAGCACCAGGCTCAGGCCGTAGCCCAGAAAGCCGATCAGCAGCGCGCTGGACAGCAGTGGCAGCGCGGGCCAGGAGGCGCCCAGGGCAAACGCCAGTGCGGTGTTCACGGCACCGGCGACCAGCCCCTTGCTGCCGGCCACCAACAGCGCGTCCGAAGCCGACACCTTGCGCGTGAGGTTGTTGTCTATGGCCCAGGCCAGGCAGGCACCCGCCAGGGCCAGCGGCCCCAGGCCCGGCACGGCGGCCGCGCCTGCGGGCCAGGCCAATACGGCGCCGCCCGCCACGATCAGGCCCATGCCCAGCACGATGCGCCGGTCGGTGCTTTCCTGGAACACCAGCCAGGCCAGCACGGCCGTCAGCACCGACTCCAGATTCAGCAACAGCGAGGCCGCCGCCGCCGTGGTGTGCGACAGCCCCAGCATCAGCAGCAGCGGGCCCAGCACGCCGCCAAAGGCAATCGCGCCCAGCAGCCAGGGCCACTCCTGCGCCGGCATGTCCAGCGCCTTCCAGCCGCGGTCGCGCAGCAGGCGCGTCAGCGTCAAGCCGATGCCGCTGCCCAGGTACAGCAGACCGGCCAGCAAAAAGGGGAAGGACGGGCCCGCGCCATCGCCAATCAGTTGCTTGGCAAAGGGCGTGCTGGCGCCAAACAAAAGGGCTGCGCCCAGGGCGGGCCAGGCGGCGCGGTGCAGGCTTTTCATGGTTTGGTTTTCTGACGGGACGGGTGGTGCATGGGGGGTCCGGTGGGCGCTCAACCCAGGTGGGTATGGCGCGCGGGCCGGGCTTCGGTTTCCATGGCGGCCAGGCCTTGCAGGATGCCGCAGGCATCGACCGCCTGCTCGCTCTGGCAGCGCCGGCGCAGGCCGGCCAGCTGGTCCTTGAGCTGCACCAGTTCGCGGATGCGCTCATCCACATGCGCCATGTGCTGGTCAAACACCGCATTGATGGCGCCACAGCCCCCGCCGGGCTGGTCGGCCAGGCCCAGCAGGGTGTGGATTTCTTCGTGGCTCATGTCCAGCGCACGGCAGTTGCGGATAAAGCGCAGGCGCTCCAGATGGGAGGGGCCATAGACGCGGAAGTTGCCCGCCGTGCGGGCCGTGGCGGGCAGCAGGCCGGCCTTCTCGTAGTAGCGCACGGTCTCCACCGTGGTCTGCGCCACCTGGGCCAATTCACCGATTTTCATAGGGGCTCCAAAGAGTGCTTGACTCTATAGTAGCTTCAGGTTGCGTAATGGACGGGTTTCCACGCAAAGCCCCGCATGACCGCACACGACCACCACGCGCACGACCACGATCACGACACCAGCCCTGCCGCCGGTCACGCGCACGAACACCACCATGCGCATGGCGCCGATGCCTGCTGCAGCGGCCACGCGGTCGCTGTCGTGGCCATGCCTGTCCCGCTGGCACGCGCCAGGCCCGCGGCCGCGGGCACCGATGTGCAAACGCCCATCCGCATCCTGCAGATGGACTGCCCCACCGAAGAGGCCTTGCTGCGCAAAAAGCTGGGTGGCATGGCCGGTGTGGCCGGCATGGAGTTCAACCTGATGCAGCGGGTGCTCACCGTCACCCACGCACCGCAAGCGCTGGAGCCGGTGTTTGCCGCCGTGCGCTCGCTGGGCTTTACGCCCGAAGTGGCCGGCGACGGAGCCGCAGAACCGGCCGTGGAGCCGGCCAAGCCCTGGTGGCCGCTGGCCCTGGCCGGTATGGCCGCCATCGCCTCCGAAGCGGCGCATTGGCTGGGCGCGCCCGTGGCCCTGGTGGCGGCACTGGCACTGCTGGCCGTGCTGGCCTGCGGCATCAGCACCTACAAAAAGGGCTGGATTGCCCTGCGCAACGGCAACCTCAACATCAATGCGCTGATGAGCATTGCCGTCACCGGCGCGCTGGTGCTGGGGCAGTGGCCGGAAGCGGCCATGGTGATGGTGCTGTTCACCGTGGCCGAGCTGATTGAGGCCAAGTCACTGGACCGCGCGCGCAACGCCATCCGCAG
>CANBTQ010000150.1 GCA_947372425.1 Comamonadaceae bacterium
GGCAAGCCGTACAGCGGCGCGCCAGCGGCATGCTGTTGCTGGGCCCACGCCGCCTGCAGCAGACACAGCGTGGCGTCCAGGCTATCGCCGCTGGCGTCTTGCACCAGGGCATCGTGCTGGGCGTGGCTGAGCTTCAGGCGCAGGCCCAGGCGGGTCTGTCCCAGTTCCAGCGCGTGCAGCAAATCCTTGCGGGCAATCAGCCGCTCTGGCGTTTGCTTGGCACGGTCGTCACTTTTGTAGCTGCGCTGCCCCAATACCTCGCGTGCCAGCAGGCCCGGATAGGCCTCCAGCGCGATTTTGCCAAGCGTCTGCGGCCTGGGCTGCAGACCGGGCAGATACACGCCTGCAGCCAGCAGACGCGGCACGCCGGCATGCAGCATGTAGGCCACCGGCGGGTTCACCCACTTCATCGAGGGACTGCTGCCGGCCGGCTTGTCGGTCGCCCGGTGCGCAAACTTGCCGCCAGCCGGGCGGGCATCGCAAAAGGCCGCAAAGCAGTCGCGGATCTCGGCCCGGCTCAGGGCTGCGTAATGCGCCATGCAGGCCTCCCATGCGGTGGGCCAGCCCAGCGTTTGCACCAGCTCGCGTGGCAGGCCGAAGGGCAGGTCAAAGCCGCCCAGCCAGTCGCCTTCGCGCAGCAGGCAGGCAGAAAAATCGTCCAGCGACTCCGGGCATTCCAGCCCTTGCAGCTGCACCCGCCCCTGTTGCACACGGCCCCAGGCCAGCACGATCGGCTTGCGCCGCGTCGGGCTGCTGGAAAAGTCACATCCCAGTAACTGCGTCATGCGGGTTTAGCCAAGGGATAGCGCAATCACGCCCATGCCAATGCAGGCGGCGCCGGCCAGCCGTGCCAGCCGGTTTCCCTCGCCCAGCAGGCGGCCACCCAGCAGGGCGGCAAACAGCATGGATACCTCGCGCGCCGGCGCCACATGGCTGAGCGGCGCGCGTTGCAGCGCGTACAAGACCATCACGTAGGACACCGGGCTGAGCGTGCCGACCCACAGCGCAGTCTTCCACTGCGCCTTCCAGTGGCTGCGCGCCAGTGGCAGGTTCTGCAGGATGGCTGGCAGCAGCACCAGGGATTGCGCACAGCTGGTGGCGTAAAACATCAGGATGGGTGAGAGCAGCAAGAATTTGACCGCGTAACCGTCCACCAGTGTGTAGGCCGCAATGCTCACACCGGTCAGCAGGCCGTAGGCCATGCCCTGGCGGATGCGCGCACGTTGTTCGCTGTGCTGCGCCTGGCGCCAGATGTCGGGTCCGCCGGCGATCAGGAACACCCCCAGCACCACCGCCGCAATGCCGCCAAAGCCCAGGGCGGAAATGCGCTCGCCAAACAGGGCAATGGCCACCAGCGACGACATCAGCGGGCCGGAGCCGCGCGCCAGGGGGTAGACCACCGTCAGGTCCGCCTTGCGGTAACCGCGCAGCAGCACAATGAAATACAGCACATGGATGCAGCCGCTGGCGGCGGCGCAGGCCCAGGCCGCGCCACTCCAGGCCGGTTGCTGCTGCCAGGCCAGGTACAAGCCTATCGGGGCCCACACCAGCACGGTCAGCGAAGAGATGAAAAAGGCATAGCGGACATCCCCGTCGGCCTTCTTGGCCAGGATGTTCCAGCTGGCGTGGATCAGCCCGGCCAGAACGACAAGGGCCAGTGCCGAGATCGGCATTCAGGCTCTGGCTTCAGGCCCGGCCGATGATGCTCGCCGTGGCCATCAACTCTTCCAGCAGCGCCAGCGATACCTTGCCCGACACCGAGTAGGGATCGAGCTCGGGCTTCTCTGCGTACTTGAGCAGAATGCTGGTGTTGACCTTGGACATATTGACCTGGCCCATGGTCCAGCCGCCAAAGCGGCGCTCGGAAATTTCTTCGTAATGCAGCAGCACCACATCCTTGTGGCGCACATCGCGTTGGATGTGGCTATACAGCTCGCTCACCGCGTTGCGCCCGCCTTCAATAGCCTGCAGAAAAATGCCGCCGCCGTAGCACAGGATGCCGGTGATGCCGCTAATCGGATTGAAGTGCCGGCACTCGCCGAGAATGTCGTCCACCGCGGCGCAGGACGGATCAATGGCGCGGCTGGCGTAGAGCAAACGGACCAACATGGCTTAACCTTTCCGGGGAATCAGAGACAAAAATTCGCGGCGCAGATTGGGGTCCTTCAGGAAGGCACCGCGCATGACTGAGTTGATCATCTTGCTATCCATGTCTTTCACGCCGCGCCAGGACATGCAGTAGTGGCTGGCCTCCATCACGATGGCCAGGCCATCGGGCTGGGTCTTTTCCTGGATCAGGTCGGCCAGTTGCACCACCGCCTCCTCCTGGATCTGGGGGCGGCCCATGATCCACTCGGCCAGCCGCGCGTACTTGGACAGGCCGATCACATTGGTGTGCTCGTTGGGCAGCACGCCAATCCAGATCTTGCCGATGACCGGGCAGAAGTGGTGGCTGCAGGCGCTGCGCACGGTAATGGGGCCGACGATCATCAGCTCGTTCAGATGCTCGGCGTTGGGGAATTCGGTGATGGTGGGGGCCGGCACATAGCGGCCCTTGAACACCTCTTGCACATACATCTTGGCCACGCGGCGCGCGGTGTTGTCGGTGTTGTGGTCGCGCTCGGTGTCTATCACCAGGCTGCTGAGCACGCCCTTCATTTTTTCTTCCACTTCGTCGAGCAACAGTTCGAGTTCGCCGGGCTCAATGAACTGGGCAATGTTGTCATTGGCGTTGTAGCGTTTGCGCGCGGCGGCAATGCGCTCACGGATCTTGACGGAAACCGGAGTCCCTTCGTCGCTGTCGTTTGGGTTCATGCTGCTCTGCATTTTCATTAACATGGAATGATGGTAACAGTCTTTAATCAATAGGGTTATAGCGCAAAGCGCGTTGAAAACAGTGTCGCGCCTGCTATCAAATCAGTAGTCCCTCCCGGTCAGAAACAGGGTCAGCCGCATCAGCGCATAGGCCAGCCAGTCCTGCCCGCGCTGCCACAAGGGCCGGTGTTCAAACTGCGCCTTGTCGAGTTGCCGGCTCTGCTGGCGGATGGCCGCATTCAGCGGCGCCAGCAGGGTTTGCGCAAAGGCCGTGTCGTTGACCACCACATTGGCCTCACGGGCCAACAGCAGGCTCAGGGGGTCCAGATTGGAGGAGCCCACGGTAGACCACTTGCCGTCCACCACCGCCACCTTGGCGTGCAAAAAGCCGGCCTGGTATTCGTGGATCTCCACACCGGCATCCAGCAGCGCGCCGTAAAACGCCTTGGCGGCATGGAACTGCATGAAGAATTCATAACGCCCCTGCAACAGCAAGCGCACCCGCACGCCCCGCTGCACCGCATGCACCAGGGCGCGGCGCAGCTTGGCGCCGGGCAGGAAATAGGCGTTGGCAATCAGCACCTCGTGCCGGGCGTGGGCAATGGCCTGGCGGTAGGCGCGCTCAATGCCGGCGCGGTTGCGCAGGTTGTCGCGCAACAGCAGCGCCGCCTGCATGCCGGTGCCTTCTGCGCCGGTGTCCTCAAAGCGGGCTTCACTCGGGGGCTGCGCCATCCATTCACCCAGGGCACGCCGCGCCTGCTGAAATTTCCCCTGCTCCAGTTGCCGAGTGGTCACCAGGCGGCGCCAGAACTGGTCCATGGCCTGGTGCACATCGGCGACCAGCGGCCCGCGCACCCGCACCGCAAAATCAAAGCGCGGGGTGGGCTGCAGGCCGTGGTTGAGTTCGAAAAAATCGTCCAGCACATTGATGCCGCCACAAAAAGCCAGCTCGCGGTCCACCACGCAGAGCTTGCGGTGCAAGCGGCGCCAGCGCCCCGGAATCAGCAGGCCCAGCGAACCCAGGGGCGAAAACTGCTGCCACTGCACGCCGCTGGCCTGCATGCGTTCCTGCCAGCGCTGCGGCATGTTGGGTGTGCCGATGCCATCCACCACCAGACGCACGGCCACGCCGCGCAAGGCCGCTCGCTCCAGCCCGGCCAACACCGCCTCGCCCGCCGCGTCATCGTGGAAGATGTAGGTCTCCAGATGCACCTGCTGCCGCGCGCCGTCCAGCGCCGCAACCAGGGCCGGGAAAAACGCCTGCCCGGTAATCAGCAGTTCCACGCTGTGCCCGCCATGCCAGCTTGCCATGTCAGTCCCGCTCCCACTCAAATTCAGCGATCAGGGGCAGGTGGTCCGACATGCGCCCCCAGATGCGGCCGCGCGGCACCTGCTGCGATACCGGCCGCAGCCCACGCACGTAGATGTGGTCAAACTGCACCAGGGGCAGGCGCGACGGGAAGGTAGCCATGACCGCGGTAGAGCCGCTGCGCAATCCCACCGTCGCCATGGGCTGCGCCAGCAGTGCGCCCCAGTCATTGAAGTCGCCGGCCACCACCACCGGCGCGTCGGCCGGAATTTCGCGCGCAATGAATTGCGCCAGCTGCGCCATCTGCCGCACCCGGCTGGCACGCACCAGCCCCAGATGCACCACCAGCACGTGAACCGGCCGGCCGTCTACCAGTACCTCGCAGTGCAGCAGGCCGCGCTGCTCAAAGCGGTGGTCCGACATGTCCTCATGCTGGTGCGCCAGCACCGGCCAGCGCGACAGCATGGCGTTGCCATGCTCCCCATGGCGCGTGATGGCGTTGGTACGGTACACCACGCTGTAGCCCTCGGGCGCCAGGTAGTCGGCCTGTGCCTGCTCGGGCCAGTGCTTGAAGTAGACCGCCTCGCGGCGGTGCATCTTACGCACCTCCTGCAGGCACACGATGTCGGCATCAAACTGCTCTACCGCATGGCCCAGGTTGTGGATTTCCAGCCTCCGGTTGGGGCCCAGGCCCTGCACGCCCTTGTGGATGTTGTAGGTGGCAACACGGATGTGTGTCATGGCGCGGGCGCCGCAGCCGGTGCAAAGCGCGGCAGCATCAGGATGGCCTCGGCGTTGGAGGGCGAATAGCATGCGGCTGCCGCGTCCAGATAGGGCAGCCACTGGTAGTGCGTGTGTTCGCGCGGGTTCAGTGTCACCGCGGTGCCCTGCGGCACCTGCAGGCCGAACACGCGTTCGGTGTTGAGCAGGGTACCCGGTGCATAGCGGTGCAGCCAGCGCGGGTAGATGTCGTAAATGTTTTCCAGGTTCCAGTCTTGCAGACCGGCGGCCAGCGGTGTGCCGGCAGCGCAATCGATACCGGTTTCCTCCTGCACCTCACGGATGGCGGTTTCGCTATAGCTGTGCGTCAGGGCGTCCTTGCTGCCGGTGACCGACTGCCAGAACACCGTGTCCTGGGTGTCGGCGCGGCGGATCAGCAACACATCCAGCGCCGGGGTGTAAATCACCACCAGTACGGACTGCGCAATCTTGAACGGTTTGGACACAAAAAACCTCCGTGCGGCGCACTGCGATGCGAGCGTGCTCAGGTGCCCCGGCGCGTCGCTCATAAAAAAAGGGCGCTTTGCAGCGCCCTTTCATTGTGCACCACAGAGGCTCACCTCCGTGTGCGCCAACACACTTACGCCGGCTTGGCGGCCAGCTCCACATTGCGCAGGCGGATATGCAGTTCGCGCAACTGCTTCTCGTCGACCAGGCTGGGCGCTTGCGTGAGCAAACACTGGGCGCGCTGGGTCTTGGGGAAGGCGATCACGTCGCGGATCGACTCGGCACCGGTCATCATGGTGACGATGCGGTCCAGGCCGCAGGCCAGACCGCCGTGCGGGGGCGCGCCGTATTGCAGGGCGTCGAGCAGGAAGCCGAACTTGACCTGCGCCTCTTCGGGCGTGATCTTGAGCGCGTCGAACACCTTTTGCTGCACATCGGCGCGGTGGATACGGACCGAACCGCCACCCATTTCCCAGCCGTTCAGGACCATGTCATAGCCTTGCGAGATGCACTTCTCGGGGGCTGTGACCATCCAGTCTTCGTGCCCTTCCTTGGGCGCGGTGAAGGGGTGGTGCACAGCAGAGTAACGGGCGTTTTCCTCGTCGTATTCGAACATCGGGAAGTCGACCACCCACATCGGGCGCCAGGCGGCGGTGAACAGGCCGTTCTTCTTGCCGAATTCGCTGTGGCCGATCTTGAGGCGCAGGGCGCCGATGGCGTCGTTGACGATCTTTTCCTTGTCCGCGCCAAAGAAAATCAGGTCGCCGTTTTGCGCACCGCTGCGTGCCAGCACTTCGGCCAGCGCCTTGTCGTGCAGGTTCTTGACGATGGGGCTCTGCAGACCGTCACGGCCCTTTGATGCATCATTGACGCGGATGTAGGCCAGACCCTTGGCGCCGTAGATCTTGACGAACTCGGTGTAGGCGTCGATCTCGCCCCGGCTGATGCCACCGCCTTCTTTGGAGCCGCCCGGCACGCGCAGGGCCACCACACGGCCGCCCTTCATGGTGGCCGCACCCGAGAAGACCTTGAAGTCCACATCGGCCATCACGTCGGTGACTTCGGTGAATTCCAGATTCACGCGCAGGTCGGGTTTGTCGGAGCCGTACAGGCGCGCGGCGTCCTGGTAGGTCATGACCGGGAACTCGCCCAGGTCCACACCGATGGTGTTCTTGAACACCGTGGTGATCATGCCCTGGAACATGGCGCGGATTTCTTCCTCGCTCAGGAACGAGGTTTCGATATCGATCTGGGTGAACTCGGGTTGGCGGTCGGCGCGCAGGTCTTCGTCACGGAAGCACTTGGTGATCTGGTAGTAGCGATCGAACCCGGCCACCATCAGCAGCTGCTTGAACAACTGGGGCGATTGCGGCAGCGCAAAGAAATGGCCGTCGTGCACGCGGCTGGGCACCAGGTAATCGCGCGCGCCTTCGGGCGTGCTCTTGGTCAGCATCGGGGTCTCAATATCCACAAAGCCATTGGCATCCAGGAACTTGCGCACTTCCATGGCCACGCGGTAGCGCAGCATCAGGTTGTTCTGCATATAGGGGCGGCGCAGGTCCAGCACGCGGTGGGTCAGGCGCGTGGTTTCCGACAGGTTGTCGTCATCCAGCTGGAACGGAGGCGTGACCGAGGGATTAAGCACCTTGAATTCGTGGCACAGGACCTCGATCTTGCCGCTCTTGAGGTTGTCATTGACCGTGCCGTCAGGACGGGCACGCACCAGACCCTTGATCTGAATGCAGAACTCGTTGCGCAGGCCTTCGGCCGTCTTGAACATGTCGGCGCGGTCGGGGTCGCAGACCACTTGGACATAGCCTTCGCGGTCGCGCAGGTCCACAAAAATCACGCCACCATGGTCGCGACGGCGGTTGACCCAGCCGCACAGGGAAACGGTTTGGCCCATCAGGGCTTCGGTCACAAGACCGCAATAGTGGGAGCGCATGGCCATAGCGTGCTTTCAGTGCCCAAGCGGGCAATCAGGGGGTAAAAATCAGGATTTCGGGGCGACGCCCGCTGCGGGCGCGGGATGCGCCGTGGGCGAGACCGATCCCATGGAAATAACGTAGGT
>CANBTQ010000151.1 GCA_947372425.1 Comamonadaceae bacterium
CGCACCGCCTGGGAGGCCTACACCGAGCAGAAGGGCGTGTGCCGCGACTATGCGCACCTGGCGATTGCCTTTTGCCGCTGCATGAACATCCCGGCGCGCTACTGCACCGGCTACCTGGGCGACATCCGCATTCCGCTGGTGCCCGGACCCATGGACTTTGCTGGCTGGTTTGAAGTCTGGCTGGGCAACCGCTGGTACACCTTTGATGCGCGCAACAACACGCCGCGCATAGGCCGCGTGCTGATGGCGCGCGGGCGTGATGCCTGTGATGTGGCGCTGGTGAGCAGCTTCGGGCCCAATACCCTGCAGCGCTTTACGGTGTGGGCCGACGAAGTGCCGGCACCGCTGGGGGCTTGAGCGGCCTCAGCGCAGCCAGACGGCCAGTGCCAGCAGCACCAGGGCGCCCATTCCGATCAGCAAGCCGCGGCCATGGTGGTGCAAGGTCTGCCGCAGCGCCAGGCCGGCGACCTGCGGCGCGGCCGCTGCTGCGGCAGCACTGGCATAGCGCAGCAAATCGGCCGCGAAACGGGCTTTGCATTTGACGCCGCAAAAGTAGTGCTGCTGACCCGCATGCTCCAGGTGGTGGAACGAGCGGCGCGTGACGGTCATGCCGCATACCGGGTCCTTGATTGCTGTGCTGTTTTCCATCGCTGCATGGTACGCGAGAAGCACAGCGCACCCCGTGTGGCAGAGCGCCCGGCCCAGACCTGCACCGTGCGGCGCACATTACATTCGTTTACCGAAAAGGCCGGCCGCTTCACCACACTGTCATGTGGCGATGGCATCATGAAAACATAGCCCGTGAAAGGACACGCCATGCCAACGCCCAGCACTGCAATCGCTCCCCGCGCCACACCCTGGCCTGGCGGCGCCATGGCCGCGCAAAGCCCGGCCGATCTGGTCCCGGCATTGGTGGCACGGGTTTTTGAAGAGGCCCCTGCGGCCATGCGCGGACGCTTGCTCGAACAGCTGATCAAGCCGCTGAGTCTGTTGTCCCTGGTGGCCGTGGCCAACGGCCTGTTTGCGCGCATCACGGCAGGCAACGGCTGGTCCAGTCGCGAGGTCAATGTGGAAGATGCCAACCGGGTCAATCCGGCCGACGTCGTCGCCCTGGTGCACCATGTGCAACAGGTGAGCGTGCAGGCGGTGGAAAGCCTGGCCAAAATCATCAGCGCCTCACCGGTGCTGGCCGGCTCGGCCGCTGCCGCCATGCTGCTGACGCTGCTGGCCAGCCAGGCCCGCAACCGCACGCCGGTGGCGGGCAACGACTTCGATCCCACGCCCTGATTGCGGTGCTGCGCGCGGCCCCTGTGCGCCTGCGGTTTTTCATATTTGCACGCGCTGGTTCGTGATCGCTGATAATCCGTGCCGATGCATGTAAGAAGCGGCTGAATATTTGCGTCAACCATATCAAGAACGCCGAATACAAAACTAGGACTACCAATCATGGCAACTGCAAAAAAACTGGCTCCCAAGGCCGCAACCAAACCCGTCAAGGCTGCTCCCGCCAAGGCTGTCAAGCCCGTGGCCAAGGCCGCTGCCAAGCCGGTAGCCAAAGCGGCTGCCAAGCCCGTCGCGGCCAAGAAGGCGCCCGTGGTTTCCAAGACCGCCAAAGCCATCGCCAAGATCAGCGCCAGCCTGACCAAGCTGAACGAACGCAAGGCCAAGCTCAACGCTGAAATCGCAGCACTGAAAGACCAGCGCACCGCACTGAAGGCCGCTCCGGTTGCTGCCGTTGCCGCACCTGCCAAGGCCGCCAAGAAGGCTGTCAAGGCCAAGTAATTGGGCCCGCAGGCTGCGCAGGCAGCCTGGCCTGCACGCCACGGCTTGGCAGGCACTGCCCTCCCGGTATTGCACCGCGAGGGCATTTTTTTGCGCGCTGCACACCGCCGGCCCTACCCTAGAATGAAGTGACCACCGGAACTGGAGACCTTTTGCGAACTGCCCGATTCATGGCCCTGGCCAGCGCCTGCCTGCTGCTGCAACCAGTCTGCGCCGCGCCCGTGCTGCGCTACAGCGCCGTCAACTCCTGGAACATGCCCTATGGCCGTTTCGAGGGCGAGCAACTGGTGGACGGCATCATGTACGACCTGGCCAAGGCGGTGGAAAAGCAGGTCCGCATTCCGGTGCGCTTTGTGGTGTTGCCGCGCAAGCGCGTGGATAGTGCGGCCCTGCATGGCGAGATTGATCTGCGCTGTTATGTCACGCCGCAATGGACCGACACGCCCGGCCAGTATGTGTGGACCGGCCGCCTGTTTGATGTCACCGACGTGCTGTTCGGCGGCGAGAACACGGCCGAACCGCGTGAGCTTGCCGACATCCCCGCCGGCTCGCTGGTGAGCACCGTGCTGGGGTACGGCTACCCGACCCTGGAGCCCCACTTCAGTAGTGGCCACCTGCTGCGCGAGGATGCCGGCGACCAGGAAAAGGTCAACCTCAAAATGAGCGCGGCGCGCACGCCCTACGCCGTGAGCGAGACCATGGCACTCAACTGGTACCAGCGCCTCACGCCCAAACACCGCCACTCGGGCTGGCGCCTGGTGATTGCGCGCAGCGACTTCCAGTGCGCCGTGCCCAAGAACGGGAGCATCGCGCCCGCGCGCATCCTGAAAGCGTTCGAGGCCTTGAAGAAGAGCAACCAGTTCGAGGAAATCCTGCACAAGTACCGCTAGCGCGGCACGGCTGCTAGAGCGGCTTGAGGAACAGGCCGATGGTCAGGCAGACACCGATGGCCACGATGGCCAGGCGCAAGACCTTTTCGTTGATGCGGTGCAAGGCCCAGGAGCCCATCAGCCCGCCCAGAATGGCGCCTATGCCCAGCACCACCGCCTGCAGCCAGTGCACCTCGGGTGAGGTCACAAACAACAAGACGGCCGAGGCATTCATCACACCGCCCAGCGCATTTTTGGTGGCACTGGCGTGGCGTGTGGACAGGCCGGCCATGGTCAGCGCAGCCATCATCAGAAAACCGATGCCGCCACCAAAGTAGCCGCCGTAAATGGCGATGCAGAACTGGGCCAAGGCCGCACTCGTGGCGCCCAGGTGCACGGTGGACTCGCCGCTCTGGCGAAAGAAACTGCCCCAGGTGAAGACGCCGGTAGCAAACAGCACCAGCCAGGGCACCAGCTTGGCAAACACGGTGGACGGCGTGTTGAGCAGCAGCAGGCCGCCCAGCGCACCACCCAGAATGCTCACCACAAACAGCGTGCGAAAGCTCAGCCGGCCGGCACCGGTGACCAGCGAACGCCCGGCAAAGCCCGACGTGATCTGGCCCGGAAACAGTGCCACGGTGGAGGTGATGTTGGCCGCCAGCGGCGACATGCCCGAGAGCATGAGCATGGGCAGGGTCACGAAGGAGCCGCCACCGGCGAGCGCATTCTGCAGGCCGGCCCAGATGCCGGCAATAAAAATCAGCGTGATCAACATGCCTGCCTCACCACCCCTGCAATGCTTGCGACCGCGCCCGAAGGGCGCTCAGACCCGGGAGGCTCTGGCGGCACCGCCCGTGCTAGCCGCATTTAGGCGAGCACACCGCGTGGTTCTTGCCCAGCAGGCGCCGGGACACCATATCGGTACGGGGTTTGTGCTTGCCGCACAGAAAGCAGGACATCGTGGCAGTCCCTGTGTATGCACCAGACCCACCGAAGGGAGAACCACTGGTTTTGGCCTTGTAACGCAGGCCGTCTTCCATGACGGAAGACTTTGTAACGGGTTTGCTCATGGACCGATTTTACGCGCCCGGCGCGCGCCGGGCGGATCGGAGGGTCTGCGCAGCATCTGCAGGTAAAATCCGTGGTGCGTGCGAGTTCGCATGCGCGCCCCGGATGTGCAATGGTTGCACCGGGGTCCTGACCCTCCAGACGCGCTGGTCTTCGGACCGCAGCACGGAACCGTCAGCCCGGCCCGGCCGGACTGCGGCCACCGCGGTACCGGCTGGATGGAATCCCCATTTTGATTGCCCTCTAGCCATGACGCGAACGCTCACGCGTACCCACTTCCACAGTTCCGGACTCCTGCGCACGCTCGGTGACCTGGCCCTGGTGGACACGGCCGCGTCCGACCACGGCTTTGCGCAAAAGCTGGCCGCCTGGATTGACTTCAGCAGCGCCATCAACCTGTGTGCCGTGCACACCACGGGCCAGCCGCTGCCCGGCCCGGCCGTGCCCGCCAGCGCAACCCAAGCCGTGCTGCAGGCTTTTGCGCATGCGCGCGCGGCGCTGGAAAAAGCCCTGGCCCAGGCTGCTGCGGGCAAGTCGCGCAACCCCTTCCCGCGGCCCGATGCCGGTGACAGCCTGGAAGACGCCAGCGCCTATGCGCCCTACCGCAAATACCACCTGGCGCAGCAGCGCGAGCTCGATGACGGCATCCGCACACTGCGCAGCCAGGTGCGCGAGCAGGTGGGCAAGGCTGCGCCGCGCCTGCGTCCCCTGTTGGCCCTGGACGCCACGCTGGAGACCGCACTGGGTGAGCGCGAGGGCTATCTGCTGGCCAAAATTCCGACCCTGCTGGAAAAGCGCTTCCGGCAATTGCGCGACGCGCACCGGCAGTCAGTGGCCGGCACCGGTGCGACCGACCACCCCGGCCTGTGGACCCGGCCCGGCGGCTGGCTGGAACGCTATGGCCAGGAACTGCACACCGTGCTGCAGGCGGAGCTTGATCTGCGCCTGCAGCCCAGCGTGGGGCTGATCGAAGCCCTGCAACACGAACCCACATGAACCCCATGAACAAACACTTCTTCACCGGCGCCTTTCTGCTCGGCGCCTGCGCCATCCTCTGGGTGGCCACCGGCTTCTTCGGCTCGCATGGTGTGGCCCTGACCATGACCGTGCTCATAGGCGCGGTCTACGGCTTTGGCGCCTGGGAGTTGCAGCGCTTCCGCCAGGCCAGCGCCACGCTGGACGCGGCCCTGCACGCCATCCCCGCACCGCTGCAGCAGCTGGACGACTGGCTCTTGCAGCTGCATGCCTCGCTGCAGAACCCGGTGCGCCTGCGCATTGAAGGCGAGCGGGTCGGTCTGCCCGGCCCCGCGCTCACGCCCTACCTGGTCGGGCTGCTGGTGATGCTGGGCATGCTGGGCACGTTTCTGGGCATGGTGGTCACGCTCAACGGCGCCGTGTTTGCGCTGGAGAGCACCTCGGATCTGCAGACCATACGCAACGCCTTTGCCACGCCCATCAAGGGCCTGGGCCTGGCCTTCGGCACCTCGGTGGCCGGCGTGGCAGCCTCGGCCATGCTGGGCCTGATGTCGGCCCTGAGCCGGCGTGAACGCATGGCAGCAGCACAACTGCTGGACAGCAAAATTGCCGGCCCCCTGCGCAGCTTCTCGCTGGGCTACCAGCGTCAGCAAACCTACCAGGCGCTGCAACAGCAGTCGCAGGCACTGCCTGCGGTGGTGAGCCAGCTGCAGTCCATGATGGCGCAGATGGAGCGCATGAGCCTGCAGCTTAACGAACGCCTGCTGAGCAACCAGGACAACTTCCACCGCGACGTCAAGAGTGCCTACACCGATCTGGCCGGCGCCGTGGACCAGTCGCTGCGCGACAGCCTGGCGCAGAGCGCGCGCATTGCCGGCGAAAGCATCGCGCCACTGGTGCAGTCGGCCCTGTCAGGCATTGCGCAGGAGGCCCAGCACATGCATGTGCGCATGGTGGAGGCCACGCAGCAGCAGCTCGACAGTGTGTCGGCGCGCTTCGAGACCACCGCCACTGCGGTAGCCGACCGCTGGAGCGCGGCACTGGCCCAACAGGAAGGCAGCAGCAGCGCCCTGGTCAGCAAGCTGGACCATTCGCTGACGTCCTTTGGCGACCGCTTTGAACAGCGCTCCGCCGCCCTGCTGCAAGCCGTGCGCGAGGCCTACACCGGCCTGCAGGCCGAACAGACGGCCGGCGACCGGCAGCGCCTGCAGGCCTGGACCGGTTCGCTGGAAACCATGGCTGCGGCCCTGCAACTGGAATGGCAGCAGCGCGGCGACCAGACCCTGTTGCAGCAGCAGGCGCTATGCAACACCTGGAGCAGCACGGCCCAGGAGATTGCCGCACACACGCACAGCAGCGCGCGCAGCACGCTGGCCGAGGTGGAGCGCCTGGTGGGCAGTGCCGAAGAACTGCTGCGTGCACGCATGGCCTCTGAAGCCGGCTGGACCACACAACACGGCGAGCGCATGGACCAGATGGCCACGCTGCTGCGCACCGAGCTGACGGCCCTGCGCGATGCCGAAGCCCTGCGCGGCCAGGCCGCAGTCGAACGCCTGGGCGAATTGCAAACCGCTTTGACCCTGCACCTCAGCACCCTGGGCACGGCACTCGAAGACCCGATCACGCGACTGATTGCTACCGCCTCCGAGGCGCCGCGCGCCGCTGCCGAGGTGATTGGCAAACTGCGCCAGGAAGTCTCCGGTAGCATGGCGCGCGACAACGCGCTGCTGGAAGAACGCAGCCGCATCATGGAAACCCTGAACACCCTGCTGGAGTCCATCAACCATGCCGCAGCAGAGCAGCGCGCCGTGATAGACACACTGGTGGCTGCGTCGGCCAAGGCACTGCAGGAGGCCAGCGTGCAGTTTGCCGCGCAGGTGGGCACCGAGAGCGGCAAGCTGGCCGACATTTCGGCCCACGTCAGCAGCAGCGCGGTGGAAGTGTCCACGCTGAGCGAGACCTTTGCCTTTGCGGTGCGCTCGTTCAACGAGGCCAATGAAAAGCTGATTGCCAACCTGCAGCGCATCGAAGCCGCCATGGACAAGTCCATGGGCCGCAGCGACGAACAACTGGCCTACTACGTGGCGCAGGCGCGCGAGATCATGGACCTGAGCGTGATGTCGCAGAAGAACATTTTTGAAGAGCTGCGCCAGCTGGCCGCGCCGCAAGCCAGCCCGCAAGCGGAGGCCGCGTAATGGACGACAGCGACGCAGGCCTGGAGCAGACCGCGCCGGTCTGGGCGGTGTTTGGTGACCTGATGTCGGGCCTGCTGGGGGCCTTTGTGCTGCTGCTGGTGGGCGTGCTGGTGGTGCAGCTGGAGCTGACCACCAGCCTGGAGCGCGAAGTCAAACTGCGCCAGGCCGAAGAGCAGCGCCGCATGTCGCTGGAAAAGGCCCTGGCCATCCCACTGGCCAGCGGGCGCATCACGCTGAACAACGGGCGCATCGGCATCAGCGGGCGCCTGCTGTTTCCGCCCAACTCCGACCAGCTGCAGCCGGAAGGACGCAAGCTGCTCGACAGCCTGGTGGCACCGCTGCGCTCCTACCTGTCGGCGCGCGACGAGATGCTGATGGTGAGCGGCTTTACCGACGACCGCTCGATCCGCGAAGGCAACCGCCAGTTCGCCGACAACTGGGAGCTCTCGGCGCAGCGGGCCCTGACGGTGACGCGCGCGCTGATCGATGCCGGCATGCCCTCCTCGGCCGTGTTTGC
>CANBTQ010000152.1 GCA_947372425.1 Comamonadaceae bacterium
CTGGCCACCATCACCGGTGCCAGTGCGTCCTGGCTGAACCAGGCCGGCACAAAGTCGGCATTGCCGTTGAGCACCAGGTTGTGCGGCTTGAAGCTGGCGTTGCTGGCCATGCGGTTGTTGATCTTTTCCTGGGCGCACTGGCGGATTTCTTCGATGCTGATGGAGCCGCTGTTGTCCAGATCCTTGGCGTCGCGCAGCATGCAGTCGCGCATGTACTGGGTGGCCAGGCCACCCTTGGCTTCGTCATCAAAGCTGATCTCATTGTCGCGCGAGGCGCTCAGGTGAATGATGTCCTGCGGCAGCGTGCCCTTGGTGACGGCCTCGATCACCAGGTTGCGCGTCTTGACGTTGACCGGGCGGCCGCATTCTTCCGACTGGTTGACAAACTTGGGGCGCAGCGCGCCGTCGTCAAAGGGCGTGTGGATGCCGCGCGTGCGCTGGATGCTGGCGGCCTGGGCCACGCCACCGCTGTGGCAGGCGTCGTACATCACAAACAGCTTGTCGGTCTTCTGGGTGATGCCGGACAGCAGGCTGGCCATCTCGTGGTTGGAGATCAGACCGCTCTGGCCTCCGTCATAGGCCAGCAGGGCTTCGGTGCAGGTGCCGGTGTTCGGATCGAGGTAGCGTGTGCCATGGCCGGAGTAGTGGATGAAGACCCGGTCGCCATCCTGCACCCGCTCATTCAGGGCCTTGAGCGCCTGGCGTATGCCATCACCGCTGGCCTGCTCGTCCTGCAGGTACTGGATGTTCTGCAGCGGCACCTGCATGCTTTGCGCCATCTGCGTGGCCGACTGGCGGTCCAGCTTCACACCGGGCAACTGCGGAATATTGGGGTCGGCGTACTGGCCGATACCGATGATCAGGGCGTGGCGGTTGGAGCGCGGGGGCAGCGAACGCACGCCCAGGGTCAGGGCACCGGCGCCGGCAATTTCGCGTCCGCTCTCGAGCGTGCTGGCACGCGAGGCATCGGTCTTCCAGTTGAGGGCGCTGGCGCGCACCCAGCCGCTGCGCCGGGTCTCGGCCACGCCGGTTTCCACCAGTGCCCAGCCGCCTTCGCTGCCCAGCAGCCGCACACGGGCACTGGCATCCAGGTTCTGGATCACGGCCGCACTGCCCAGTTTGTCAGCGCGCAGCTCGGTGGACCGGGTCAGCCCCAGCAACTGCTGCGGGGCCATGTCCGCCCCCGCGGCGTTGGTGAGAACCAGGCACAAACCGGCTGCGCCCAGCCAGCGTCGAAATCCATTCATGGCAAGCCTTTCTTGGTGTTTTTGTATTCGGGTTCAGACCACGCACGCAGGGCCGCATCGGCAATCTGGCGGCGATCCGCATTCGGGTTCAAGGGAAGCATGGTAGCGCCTGGGCGACCCAGGTCCTGCGGCTGTGCGCTCCACAGGGCCTGCAAGCGCGCCAGTTGCGCCGGCGGGCCGACGATGGCGGCCTGGTGCGCCAACTCGGGCCAGCGCAGTTCCTGGAACAGGGCCAGATGCACATCCGGCACCACCACGCGGCAGGCACCGGCCTGCTGCTCCAGCAGGTCTATCAAATGATCCAGCGGCGCCTCCAGCCAGGGTGCGTCGCGGCGCAGGGGCCACAGCGCCAGCTCGCCCCCATCCGGCGCTGCCGGTGTGCACCAGAACTTGCGGCGCAGCTGGTTCCAGTAGCGCAGCAGGGTCAGAAACAACAGGGCCAGTGCGGCCGACAGCTTCAGGTCCACAAACACCGCGGCACCGTTCAGCGTGGCATAGCTCAGCAGCAACAGGCCCGCCGGCAGCACCAGGGTGAGCACGGTGAGCGAGGCCATCTTGTTGCGCTGCACCCAGTAGGCCAGGCCCAGGCACAGCAGCACGGCAATCAGCGCATCCAGCCAGCGCGGCAGTTCGCGCAGATGGCGCTGGTTGATGGCGTTGTCGAGCACCGTGGCCAGCGAGTCAACGCCGGCCTGGTTGGCCGACAGCGGTGTGGGATGGATGTCGTGCAGGGCCGCGGCACTGGAGCCGATGATGATGAGCTTGCCGGCAAAGTCGGGCAAGGCATTGCGCACCGGGCCGCCATCGGCGGCGGCAAACACATCGGCAAAGGCCACATGGGGATAGGCATGGGCACTGCGGCGCCAGGCAATCAGCTCGCCGGCGCCCGATTCGGGCAACTGCGCCACGGCGTCGCGGTAGGCGCCCGGGTTCATTACGGACAGCGTGCTCATGGTGATGGACTGGATGCTGCTGCCGTCGGCCAGGCTTTCAAACGCGCGGTAACGGCGCAGCACACCATCGGCATCCACATAGCCGTTGTTAAAGCCCAGGCGGCCCGCGGCCACGGCCGGCAGCGCCGGCGGTATCACGGCCACGGTCGCGCCGGGTGCGCTTGCAACCGGCGTGCTGCCCGGTACCCACAGACCCGGCAGGACAGCGCGTGTGATCTGGCTCTGGGCATCGGTGGCCTGCGCCAACCGGGCTACCGGGAAATGGCTGTGCCGGCTGCGCGCGGCAGCGGCATCCATTGCCGCATCACCGCCGGGGCTCAGACGGTCCACATCCGAAAACAGAATGTCCCAGACGATGGCCGCCGGCTGCTGCTGCTCCAGGTAATCGAGCACGGTGGCCAGCGTATCGCGTGGCCAGGGCCAGCGGCCGAACTCGCCCGACATGCGTTTGAGCGAGGGCTCGTCAATGTCCACCACCAGCACCCGCGGGTCGGCCGGTGCCACCAGCAGGCGGGTGCGCACCATGGCATCAAACGACGCCGGTGACAGGCCGCCGGTGACCTGCAACACCAGCACATCCAGCAGCACCCACAGGCAAAAGGCCAGGGCCAGCCCCCAGACCACGCGCCGGGCCGGCAGCGCACCGGCGGCCAAAGCCCAGCTGGCATAGGCGCGCTGCAGCCAGGCCATCCCGCTCAGTCCAGGTTGACGATTTTTACGCGGCGGTTTTCGGCTGCCAGCGGCGCGCTGGCATTGGCGGGCTCGCTGGAGCCCTTGCCCACCGACACCAGGCGTGCGCCCGCAACGCCCTTGGCAATCAGCACGTCCTTCACCGCCGCCGCACGCTGGTCGCTGAGCTTGCGGTTGTAGTCGGCACTGCCCTTGGCATCGGTATGGCCTTCGATCACAAATCTGGAGGGCAACAGCGCCGCCGAGTCCAGTGCGGCGGCCAGGTTGCCCAGCGCCACCAGGCTCTCGGGCCGGATACGGGCAGAGTCAAAATCAAACTGGATGCTCAGCGACAACGAGGGACGCGCGACCGGCGCCTCGGGTACGGCGCCGGCAACCGTGGCGCCAGCCGCCGGGTTGGTACCGGGGGCTGCGTCCGCGGCGGCAGCGGGTGCCACGGCCTCCACCGTCAGATTGCGCAGGCTGCGGGTGCGGGGCGGTGTTCGCAACTGCTCCACCATTTGCTCCGCCGTCGGGGTAGCGGTCTGTGCGAATACAGGGACGGTCAACAGCAACAGGCTACACAGGGCAAGACGACGCATTTTCAGATACCTATTTCTTTCAGGGGGCGGCAAGGCGCCGCAACCTATTTTGACCGATTCAAACCAGCATCCAGGCAGGCCACGGGTTTTGCTGCCCCAGCCGGGCCCGCTACTGAAGCGGGGGCGGCGCCACGCTGCCACGCAGCCTGCTCAGGAAAAGCGGGGGGGACGTTTCTCGATAAAAGCCTGCACACCTTCCAGCGCATCGGCATCCATCATGTTGCAGGCCATGGTCTGCAGCGCGTCTGCGTAGGCCGCCTCCAGACCGTTTTCAATCTGCCGGTAGAACAAGCCCTTGCCCATGGCAATTGCCACCGGCGGCTTGGCCACGATGCTGTCCACCAGCTTTTCGACTTCGGCATCCAGGTGCTCCAGCGGCACGGCCCGGTTGATCAGGCCCTGCGCCTGTGCCTGCTGGGCGCTGATGAAGTCGCCGGTGACCAGCATCTCGAAGGCGGCCTTGCGGCCGATGTTGCGGCTCAAGGGTACGCTGGGCGTGGCGCAAAACAGACCGTAGTTGACGCCGCTGGTGGCAAAGCGCGCCGTGTCTGCCGCCACCGCCAGATCGCACTGGGCCACCAACTGGCAACCGGCTGCGGTGGCGATGCCCTGCACGCGGGCAATCACCGGAACCGGCAGACCTTGCAGGCTTTGCATGACCCGGCTGCACTGCGCAAACAGCTGTTGGTAGTAGGCCAGCGAGGGCTGGGCGCGCATTTCCTTCAGGTCATGCCCGGCGCAAAAGGCCTTGCCGGCGGCGGCCAGCACCACCACGCGCACGCTGGCGTCTTGCGCCAAGCCAGCCAGCTCGGTTTGCAGGGCACCCAGCAAGGCCTCGCTGAGCGCGTTAAAGGCCAGCGGCCGGTTCAGTGTGAGTGTGACCACGCCGCGCGCATCGCGGCGGACCAGCAGCAGTGCGTCGGCGCTCATGGGGTGGCCTTTGCCATGCGCTGGCGTGCGGGGTTCAGCAAGAATGCCATGGTGTTATGTGCTCCGTGCAAGGGCCTGGTCTATGTCCCAGAGAATGTCATCAATGTGCTCTATGCCTACCGACAGGCGCACCATGTCGGGCAGCACGCCGGCGGCGATTTGCTGGGCTTCATCCAACTGGCGGTGCGTGGTGCTGGCCGGATGGATGATGAGGGTGCGGGTGTCGCCGATATTGGCCAGGTGGCTCATGAACTGCGCCGCCTCGATAAAGCGCACACCGGCATCCAGCCCGCCCTTGACGCCAAAAGCCAGCAGACCGGAGGCGCCCGGTGCGCCATCTACCAATCGCATTTGCTTCTGCACCAGCGCGTGGTCGGGGTGCTCGGCCAGGCCGGGGTAGTTGACCCAGGCCACCTGCTTGTGGCCTTGTAAAAATTCGGCCACCTTGCGCGCGTTGCTGCAATGGCGCTCCATGCGCACATGCAGGGTCTCGGTGCCCTGCAGAATCTGCCAGGCCGCCATGGGCGAGAGGGCCGCACCATAGACCCGCAGGGTTTCCATGCGCGCCCGCATGCAAAAGGCAAAGTCGCCAAAAGTCTCGTAAAACTTGACGCCGTGGTAGCCGGCAGACGGCTCGGTCATGCCGGGGAATTTGCCGTTGTCCCAGGGGAACTTGCCGCTCTCCACGATCACCCCGCCCAGGGTGGTGCCGTGGCCGGCTAGGTATTTGGTGGCGGAATGCACCACGATGTCGGCGCCAAACTGGATCGGATTGCAGAGGAAGGGCGACGGCACGGTGTTGTCAATCACCAGCGGCAGGCCGTGTGCGTGGGCCACATCGGCTACCGCCGCAATGTCCAGCACGGTCAGGCTGGGGTTGCCCAGGCTTTCGGCAAAGAGGGCGCGGGTGTTGGGCTGTATGGCTGCGGCAAAGGCCTCGGGCTTGCGCGCATCCACAAAGGTGGTGGTGATGCCCATCTTGGCCAGGTTCACCGCCAGCAGCGAGACGCTGCCGCCGTACAGCGCACCGGCGGCCACCACATGGTCGCCTTGCTGCAGCAGGGTCATCAACACCATGGCTTCACTGGCCATGCCGCTGGCCGAGGCCAGACCGGCGCGGCCGCCTTCGAGCGCAGCAACGCGCTCTTCCAGCGCGGCCACGGTCGGGTTACTCAGGCGCGAGTAGACATTGCCAAAGGTCTGCAAATTGAACAGGCTGGCAGCATGGTCGGCACTGTCAAACACAAAGCTGCTGGTCTGGTAAATCGGCAGCGCACGGGCGCCGGTGGCCTTGTCGGGAATCTGCCCGGCATGGATGGTCAGGGTCTCGGGGCGGTAGGCGTGGTCGGTCATGTGCAGTTCATCCCTGGCGCTTGGCCGAAATCACGCCGGTGTTGATGCCGGCCCAGTTGAGGCCGCCCTTGAGGCGGGCATGCTCGATCTTGACGCAGCGGTTGTAAACCGAGTCCAGCCCGGCGGCACGCGCCAGCGCGTCGGCCTCCAGGTTGGCAACACCCAGCTGCTGCCACAGGCATTTGGCGCCTATGGCAATCGCCTCCTGGGCAATCGGCAGCACGTCTTCGGCCTTGCGGAAAACATCCACCATGTCCACCGGCACCGGGATCTCGGCCAGCGTGGCGTAGCAAGGCTCACCCAGAATGCTGGTGCCCGATGCCGCATAGCGCGGGTTCACCGGGATGATGCGGTAGCCATGGCCTTGCAGGTACTTGGCGACAAAGAAACTGGGCCGGCTCCATTCGGCCGACAGGCCGACGATGGCGATGGTGCGGTAGTCCCGCAGGATGCGCAGCAGCGCGCTGATGTCGTTGTTCACGGTAATGCATTCCTTCGCAGCGGGGTCTCAACTTGTGGGGCGCAGGCCGTGCGGGCCCAGGCTGTTGGATACTAAGCGTATCGTCCTGCCTTGACCTGACATTCCTGTCCCCTATGAAACAACGCTTCCCCTCCGGCGGTCTGGTGTATTCCACCGACAGTGGCCGCATGTGCCCGACCTGCCGCCAACCCATTGACGCCTGTACCTGCAAGGCCGCAGCGGCCAGGCCCGCGGGCGACGGCAATGTGCGCGTCAGCCGCGAAACCAAGGGCCGCGCCGGCAAGGGTGTGACCGTGGTCAAAGGCCTGCCGCTGGACGCGCTGGCACTGGCCGCTTTGGGCAAGCAGTTGCGCACCGCCTGCGGCTCCGGCGGCACGGCCAAGGACGGCACGCTGGAAATCCAGGGGGACCATGTGGAGCGGGTGATGGAACTTTTGAAGGCGCAAGGGTTTAGCGTGAAGCGTTCTGGCGGGTAATGCGCTTGGGTTTATGCACCCCGTTGTCATCGGCAGCCTGCACTCTTGGTGCGCCGTGGTTCAACACCCTTTGTGCAGCAACCACGTTGGCAGACGCTAAGCTCACTCCATGCAAACATTTGATGTCGTGATCGTTGGGGCCGGCGCCGCCGGCCTTTTTTGTGCCGGTATTGCCGGGCAGCTCGGCCTGAAGGTGCTGGTGCTGGACCACGGTGAAAAGGTGGCCGAGAAGATTCGCATCTCGGGCGGCGGGCGCTGCAATTTCACCAATCTGGATGTGTCCTCCGCCAACTTTCTGAGCGAAAACCCGCGCTTTGCCAAATCGGCGCTGTCGCGCTACACACCGCGCGATTTTTTGGCCCTGTTGCAGCGCCACGGCATTGCCTTCCACGAAAAGCACAAGGGCCAGCTGTTTTGCGACCGCTCGGCCGAAGACATCATCACCCTGCTGCTGGCCGAGTGCCTGGGCGGCGGCGTGGAGCGCTGGCAGCCCTGCAGCCTGAAGGCGGTGCGCTATTCCGATGGCACACCCCATCCCTACACCCTGGACACCAGCTCCGGCACCGTGGCCTGCAAGGCGCTGGTGATTGCCACCGGCGGCCTGTCCATTCCCAAGATCGGCGCCACCGACCTGGGCTACCGCATTGCCAAACAGTTTGACCTGCCGCTGGTGGCCACCCGCCCGGCCCTG
>CANBTQ010000153.1 GCA_947372425.1 Comamonadaceae bacterium
GCCAATTTCGAGAGCGCCTTCTACCGCTCGCCCATCACCGACAACAACAGCTTTGAGCAGTGGGAAGCCGAAGGCTCGCGCGACCTGACCCAACGCGCCAACGCCATGTGGAAAAAGCAGCTGGCCGAGTACGAGGCGCCGGCCATGGATGTGGCCACGGACGAAGGCATTCTGGATTATGTGAATCGGCGCAAGGCTTCTTTCCCCGATTCCAATATCTGATTCACCGCTTAAGATTGCAAGGCGCACGGCCATGGGGCTGTGCGCCTTTTTTTATGGGCGAAGCGGCGGGCCGCCGGGCCAAGCCCGCACCGCAGTGCAGCGCGCACAGGATTCTTTTTTAAGGGTGGTATGGGCCTCAACAAGCTTTTGATTCCGCTGGCCTCGCTGCTGAGCGGCCTGGCCCTGCTGGTGGTGGGCACCGGCCTGATGTTTGCCGCCATTGGCGCCCAGGCCGGCTCGGCCAAGTTCTCTTCTCTGGTTACCGGTCTGGTGATGTCGGCCTACTTTGCCGGCTTTGTCTACGGCACCTATGCCTGCCCCAAGATGATCCGGCGCGTCGGCCATATCCGTGCGTTTGCCACGCTGGCCTCGCTGGTCTCCGCGCTGCCCATGTTCCATGCGCTGTGGACCAATGCCCTGGCCTGGGGTGTGCTGCGCTTTATTACCGGCGTGTGTCTGGTCGGCCTGTACATCGTGGTGGAAAGCTGGCTCAACGTGGTGGCCACCACGGCACAACGCGGAAAGGTGTTTGCCGCCTATATGGCGGTCAGCGGTATTTCCATGGCGGCCGGGCAGTGGCTGATTCTGGTGGGCAACCGCTTCGGCTTTGTGCCCTTTGCCATGGCCTCCATCCTGTTTTCGTTTGCGCTGATTCCGATCACCCTCACGCCTGTGAGCGAGCCCGAGGCCATGGAGGCCCCGCGCTTTGTGCTCAAGGAGTTGTTCTATATCTCGCCCATTGGCGTTATTGGCACCATCGGTTCGGGCCTGCTGGGTGGCGCCTTCTACAGCCTGGGCCATGTGTTCGGCCAGGGCGTGGGTTTTAGCGAGCGCGGCATTGCCACCTTCATGGCCGCCACCATTCTGGGTGGCGCGGCCTTTCAGTGGCCGGTGGGCCATTTGTCGGACAAGCACGACCGGCGTTCGGTGCTGTTCTGGGTCTGCGCCCTGTGCGCCGGTGTGGCGGCACTGGGCTTTTACCTGGCGCGCGAATACGAGGGCTCGCTGATTTTTCTGGGCATTGTGTATGGCGGCCTGTCCTTCACGGTGTATGGCCTGAGCGTGGCCCACGTCAACGATTTGATCGAGTCCGACAAGGTGCTCGAAGTCAGCAGCGGTCTGTTGCTGCTGTACGGCGTTGGCTCCACCATCGGGCCGACCCTGGCCGGTGGCGTGATGGATGTGCTGGGGCCCGAGTCCCTGATGCTGTACTTCGCCATCGTGCTGGGCCTGCTGGCCGTCAGTGTCTGGGTGTTTGCGCCGGCCAAGTACATCCACCCGGCCAAGAGCAGCCACAAGACCGACTACGTGGTCATGGGCAGCGGCTCGCAGGCCGTGTTGCAGATGGATCCGCGCATGCCCGACTTCCGGCACGACAACGCGGTGCCGCCGCTGGTCGACCCGGGGCGCTGACCCGGGGTGCAGCGGGCGGCTGCCCTGGCCGCGGGATTTGGCCCCGCTTCTTGCCCTTGTTCCGGCTTTCGCAGGGAGCGATGCCAATCAAAATCCCTTTAACGAGGAGATTCCATGGGTTTGCAATACCAGCTCAAAGAGGGCAATTACCATTTGTACGACCTGAGCACGCCGGCCAGCAAAGTGACTGGTGAGCACCGCTTGCGCCTGAAGACAGAGGCCGTGGCGATTGCGTTTGACCGCAGCACCGGCGCACTGCATGAGCATGGCAGCCCCGTGCGCATCCACTCCTGGGCCACCACCACGCGACGGCGCCTGCGCGCTGCGGGTGCCTGGGCCAGTGCCGAAGATATTGTGGTGGTGTCAGGCCCGCTGCCGGTGGACGAAATCAACAAATGCCTGGCCATCCAGGGCTATTGCCGCAACATGTTTACGCGGCTGGCCACCCTGCCGCACGGCAAACTGGCAGCGCGGGCACGCAGCACCCAGTAAGCCGGGGCCGCACCGCCTCAGGTGGCCCAGACATAGCGCACGGCAGCCAGCCCCAGGGCAAACAGATAGGCATAGGCCAGGCGGTCGATGTTCACGGGCGCCTGACCACGGCGCGCGCGCCATTGGCCCAGCGCCACCGTAGTGGCAGCGGCCAGCAGCGGCGAGACCAGCAGCGTGGCCAAGCGGCCGTAGTGGCCATGGGCCAGCGATTGCGAAAACAGCAGCAGGCTCAAACCACCGGCGATGGCACCCAGAATCGGGTAGCCCAGCAGCAGGCGCCATTTGCTGCGCGATTCGGGGTGTTCTACCCGGCCGCGCGCCAGGTGCAGGCCGACCTCGGCCAGGGCCTCCAGCACGATTTGCAGCAGGGCCTCGGCAAACACCTCCATCAAGGCGGCCAGGATGCTGCCCACGATTTCCAGCAACAGTTCAAACAGGGCTTCCATGGGCAACTCCGGGGCTTGATGGGTGGGTCACGTCCAGCCAGCACGCCGGTGCCAACCCGTCCAGCGTGTAGGGGCCTATGGCCGCACGGATCAGGCGCAGGGTGGGGTGGCCCACGGCCGCCGTCATGCGCCGCACCTGGCGGTTGCGGCCTTCGCGGATGACCAGCTCGATCCAGGTTGTCGGCACGGCTAGGCGCACGCGAATCGGCGGGTCACGCTCCCATACGGCGGGTGCCGGCTCCAGCAGCCGGGCACGTGCCGGCAGCGTGGGGCCATCGTTGAGTTGCACACCCTGGCGCAGGGCCTGCAGCGCGGCCTCATCCGGCAGGCCCTCCACCTGGGCCCAATAGGTCTTCTCCAGCTTGAAGCGGGGGTCGGCAATGCGCGCCTGCAACTTGCCATCGTCGGTGAGCAGCAGCAGGCCTTCGCTGTCGGCATCGAGCCGTCCGGCCACATACACGCCCGGCAGGGTGATGAAGTCCTGCAGCCCGCGCCAGCGCCCTTCCGGCGTGAACTGGCTGAGCACGCCGTAGGGCTTGTTGAAGCGGATCAGCCGGGACCTGGCGGGAACGTGCATGGCCGTTCAGCCGGCCGCGTTGGGCCGCCCGATCGCCTCGGCCACGATGGTGGCCTGCAGCAGGCCGGTGTCGTCGCGCGCATTGGGCATGTACTGCTTGCTGATGCTGAGCTTGACCTGCGGCTTGGGGGCACCCATCTCCACCACCGCGTCGTGTGCCAGTTGTTCGGCCAGCGCCTGCGCCGTGGCCAGGGCTTCCACGGCATCGGTAAATTGCCGCGTGCTGGCAGAGGAGTGCATGCGAAACAGGCCGGTGCCGTCGCCCATCACCTCCACCGTCACGCTGTGTGCCACCACGCCGGTGGCCGCGCCCACGGCATTGGCCACTTCACAAAATTCCGGGAACACCACTTCGCAACCCAGGCGGCGCTGCACCTCTTCGTAATACACCTTCACCGGCCCGCCCACCGCCACCACCGGAATGCTGGGTTGGAGGCTGACCGTGGCCAAGCCGAGCACGCCGCGGCCGGAGCAGACGGCATGGGTGAGCGGGTTGTCTGCCATCTCCACGCCAAAGGCGGTTTGCAGAATCGCCAGCCCCGTCAGGCGCACGGTCTCGGCCCACACGTCCTGCGCGAAGGCCTGCGTGCGCTCTGCGGTGGGTTGCTTCATGTCGCGCAGGCGGCAGGCCAGTTGCGTGGCCATGGTGGCCGCTTCGGGTGACCAGTTGGCCTGCAGGCCCAGCACGTGGGACACGTCGGAGGGGGTGAGGCTACTCACCTGCACCAGCCCCTTGCGCTGCAGGCTGGCAATGGAGCGCTGGGAGCTCAGCGAGGTGGCCAGCTTGCGCAGTGGCTGGGGTGCGTGCGTGATGGTTAGCAGCGTTTCCAGCTCGCGCGCCGTGAGGCCGTTGTGCTCCTTGTCGCTGTCGGCGGAAAAGGGCAGCAAGACGAACTTGCCGTGCATGGAGCCGCCGCCCTGCACATCGTCCAGATCGGCGCGCAGCATGGCCAGCATCTGCGGATAGCGGGCGGCCACCAGGGACACCGGTGCCACGCGCTGCGGGCCCACTTGAATGCGGCCATTGGCATGCAGCGTGATTTCGCTGTCGCCGCCCAGGCCTATGGTGCGCACGTCAATGGCCCGCACCATGGTGCGCCAGCCGCCGACTTCGGCACCTTCTTCCTTGATCCGGGGACGGCCGTCTATCAGCAGCCCCAGATCGGTGGTGGTGCCACCCATGTCGGACAGGATGAAGCTGTCCAGGCCGCTGAGCCATTGCGCGCCGACCAGGCTGGCGGCCGGTCCCGACAGCACGGTTTCGATCGGTCGCGTGGCCACCGATTCGGCCAGGGCCAGCGAGCCATCGCCCTTGACGATCATCAGCGGGCATTGGATGGCGAGCTGGGCCATGGAGCGCTGCACCGCGCTGATCAGGCCGGAGATGCGCGGAATCAGGCGGGCGTTGAGCACGGCGGTGAGAGCACGGCGCGGTGCGTCCAGCGCGGACGAAAGTTCGGTGGACAGCGTCACCGGCTTGCCGGTCAACGCCACGATGCGGTCACGCGCCTGGTGTTCGTGGTCGGCGTTGCGCGTGGCAAAGCTGGAGGCCACGGCAAAGGCATCGACCTTGCTGTTCATGGCCAGCAGCGCGGCTTCCAGTGCGTCTGTGTCCAGCGGGCAGACGGCGTCGCCATTGTGGTGGTGGCCGCCAGCAATCACGGCGATGGGAATCTCAGGGAAGGCCTTGGCAATGCCGGTGCGCTCCACCATGGCGGCGTCAAAGCCGATCAGCACCACGCCAGTGGCACCACCATGGCCCTCGACCACGGCATTGGTGGCTAGGGTGGTGGACACCGACACCATGGCGATGTCCTGCGGCGGGATGTCGTGCGAGAGTTTTGCCAGCGCTTGCGTGATGGCCTCGGTTACGCCCACAGCCAGGTCGCCCTTGGTGGTGATGGCCTTGGCGGTGGCAATGATGCGGTGGCCGCGCGCCTCGATGACGGCGGCGTCCGTGTAGGTGCCACCGGTGTCCACGCCAATCAGGTAGGTGGTCTTGGCGCGCACGTCGGCTGCGCCAGCAGCGCCTTCAGACGGACTGAGGTGGCCTCCCTGGCCCGCCATCACGAAGCGGACTTGTCCGCGTCGCCTGCGGCAGCCGCACCACCCGAGCGCCGGCCACGTCCCCGGTTCAGGTTGGCACCGGCGGCGGCACCGCCGGCACGGCTTTGCTCGCCACCCCATTGGGCACGGGCGCCGGTGGAGATTTCTCCCAGGGCGCTGACCACTTCTTCCAGCTCAGGCGTCTTGCCCTTGGTGTGCGCATCCAGCGCATCCTTCATGGCGCGCAAATGCTTGGGGCTGGTGCCGCAGCAGCCGCCGATGATGCGCGCGCCCGAGTCCAGTGCCATCTTGGCGTAGACGCTCATCAGCTCGGGCGTGCCGTTGTAGACAATGCTGCCGTCAACGTACTGGGGAATGCCGCAGTTGCCCTTGGCCACCAGCACCACGTCCGGCCCCATGGCGGCCGACAGGTTGTGGATACAGGCCACCATCTCGGAGGCGCCGACACCGCAGTTGCTGCCGCAGGCCGCCAGGCGTGGCGAGAGCGTCTTTTCGATCTCGGAAAAATCGCTGGGCGAGATGCCCATCATGGAGCGGCCATTGGTGTCAAAGCTCAGCGTGCAAACCACGGGCAGGCCGACCGAGCCGGCACCAGCCACAGCCGCTTCCACCTCTTCACGTGAGGACATGGTTTCAATCCACAGCACATCGGCGCCACCGGCAGCGAGTGCGCGCGCCTGCTCGGCAAAGGCGGCTTGCGCCAGTTCCTTGGTCAGCGGGCCAATCGGCTCCATGATTTCACCAGTCGGGCCGATGCTGCCGGCCACCACCACGGTGCGGCCGCTCTTGTCTGCCACCTCGCGGGCAATGCGGGCGGCAGCGGTGTTCAACTCGGCGACACGGTCCTGTGCCCTGTGCAGTTTGAGGCGGTACTGGGTGCCGCCAAAGCTGTTGGTCAGGATGATGTCGGCACCGGCATCGACAAAGCTCTGGTGCAGCTTGGCGATGCGATCCGGGTGCTCGGTGTTCCACAGCTCGGGCGCGTCACCCGACATCAGGCCCATGTCAAACAGATTGCTGCCGGTGGCGCCGTCGGCCAGCAGCCAGGGGCGGGTTGCAAGAAGGTGGGTGAAGCGGTTGGTGGTAGTCATGGAATGGGTGCGCTAGGGAGTGAGGGCAAGCCCCGATTTTGCCTGAGCCGCCAAAGCCCTGCAGGCGCGGGTTTGACATACAAATTTGCCCAACCATAGAATCTGCGCGCATCCAAATTCAAACCGACTGCGGGAGGGCTGGGCCATGAATCTTGATAACGCCGTTCTGGCGCACCACGTCTGGAAGACGCACCTCAAGTCGGTTATTGCCAACAAGGGACGAATCGATGCCGAAGTCGTGCGACGCGACGATTGCTGCGAGATCGGCCAATGGCTGCACGGCGAAGGCGCGCGCGCCTACGGCCATACCCCCCAGTTCACTGCCCTGATGGACAAACACAAGGTCTTTCACGTCGAGGCGGGAAAGGTGGCCGCGTTCGTGAATACCGCCCGCTATGACGAGGCCGCCAGAATGGTCGAAGGCGGCACCCCGTTTGCGGCGGCCTCGCTGGCCGTGGGCATGGCGGTCAAGGCCCTGCAAAGTATTTCGGTTTAGTTCGGGGCCGCCCGTCGCCAATTTTTGACGCCTTCAATTGTGTGATTGACAGCACATTTATCTCGTACCAGAATCGTCCCACCCAACATCAACCTCGGTACAGGGAGATCTGACGATGAACCTCGACAACGCCATCCTGGCCCACTACGAGTGGAAAAACAAACTCAAGGCGGCCATTTCCAGCCAAAGCCAACTTGATGCCGCCACCATCAGCCGCGATGATTGCTGTGAGTTCGGCAAATGGTTGCACGGCGATGGCGGCGTCCAGTACGGCAAGAAGCCCGAATTCAGTGCGCTGCTGCAAAAGCACAAGAGCTTTCACCAGGAAGCAGGCAAGGTCGCTACCACCATCAATGCCAGAAACTACACGGCGGCTTCCGCGATGATCGAAAGCTCCACACCCTTCGGCGCAGCGTCACTGGCGGTGGGGGTGGCGGTCAATGCCCTGAAGCGCTCGGCCAATATTCGCTAGCGCTGCCGGGTCTCCCACTCCGGATGCACCCAGGCCGGTGCGCTGGAAGGC
>CANBTQ010000154.1 GCA_947372425.1 Comamonadaceae bacterium
TGGTGGATATCAACAGTGCCAACAAGGCTGCACTGAAAAAGCTGCCCGGTATTACAGATGCCGATGCGGACAAGATCATTGCCAACCGCCCCTATGGCAGCAAGACCTGGCTCTTGGGCAACAAGGTGCTTGAATCGGCTACCTATTACGGGATCAGTGATTTGCTGGTAGCCAAGCAGCCCTTCAAGACCGCAGCAGAAAACGCAGCCTTCTACGACAAGTTGAAGAAGAACAAAGCGGCCAAGCCGTAAGGCGATGCCGGCGGCCGGTGACTTCCGGCAGCTTCAAGTCGAGAACGTGAAAAGGGTAGCTTCTTGTGAAGCTACCCTTTTTTTGTTGCGCCCTGCAGGGGCGCAGACTGGCATGAACGGTTTCGATTAATGCGCGCCGGCGGCTGCGTCAGCCGATCCGCGTCCGCCGTTCTTGGGCGGGTGCGAGAGCCAGACCAGCGGGATCAGCAGCAGAAAGATGACGGAGGAGGCGTGGAACACATCATTGGCTGCCAGCATGAAGGCCTGCTGGTCCAGCAGGCGGTTGATCTGCGACAGGGCCTGCTCGTGGCCCATGCCGGCGGCGTCAAAGTTGGCCAGGGCGGTGTTGGTGGCCACGCTGCCGCGGTTGACAAGCTCGGCCAGTTGCGCATGGTGCATGGCGGCGCGGTCCTGCCAGATGCTGACCGCAATCGAGGTGCCGAAGGAGCCGCCCACAATCCGCGCAAAGCTGGACAGGCCCGAGGCCGAGGCAATCTGGGCCGGTGCCACGCCGCCCAGCGTGATGGTGGTAAGCGGGATGAAGAAGCAGGCCAGTGCAATGCCCTGGATGATGGTGGGAATCATCAGCGTGCCGAAGTCGGCCTGGGTGTTGAAGTTGGAGCGCATCCACAACACCAGCGAGAACACTATAAAGGCAAAGCTGGTGACGGCACGCGGATCCAGTCGGTGGATGTTCTTGCCGATTACCGGCGACAGGATGATGGCAAACAGGCCCACCGGTGCCATCAGCATGCCGGCCTGGGTGGAGGTGTAGCCCATGAACTGCTGCAGCCACAGCGGCAGCAGCACCAGGTTGCCCATGAACAGGCTGTAGGCCACCGTCATCGACAGGGTGCCGGTCCAGAAGTTGCGAATCTTCAGCAGGCGCAGTTCCACCACGGGGTGGTCATCGGTCAGCTCCCAGGCAATCAAAAATGCAAAGCCGATGGCCGACACAATGGCCAGCGCGGTGACCTCGGGCGAGTGGAACCAGTCCAGCTCTTTACCCTTGTCCAGCATGATCTGCAGGCTGCTCACGGCCAGCACCAGCAAAGCCAGGCCGGTACCGTCAATCGGCAGCTTGCGGATCTGGGTCTCGCGCTTGTGAAAAATGCTCCAGGTAATGAAGCCCGCCGCAATGCCGACCGGAATGTTGATGAAGAAGATCCAGCCCCAGTGGGTGTGGTCGGTAATCCAGCCGCCCAGCACCGGCCCCATCACGGGTGCCACCAGCGTGGTCATGGCCCACAGGGCCATGGCAATGCCGGCCATGGCGGGCGGGTAGCTCGACAGCAGCAGGGTCTGGGCCAGCGGCATCATGGGGCCGGCCACAAAGCCCTGCACTGCGCGCATGGCGATCAGCGTGCTCATGTTGGGGGCCAGACCGCAGAGCCAGGACGCCATCACAAACAGCAGCACGCTGGCCACGAACAGTCGCACCTGGCCGAAGCGTTGCGACAGCCAGCCGGTGAGCGGCAGCGCAATGGCGTTGGCCACGCCAAAACTGGTGATGACCCAGGTGCCCTGGTTGGGGCTGACACCCAGGTCACCGGCAATTGCCGGCAGCGACACGTTGGCGATGGACGAGTCCAGCACGTTCATGAAGGTGGCCGCCGAGAGTGCAATCGTGCCCCACATGCGGGCCGATCCCTGCAGGGGCGGGTGGGGTGTATGGGCGGGTGCGTTCATAGAGGACGGGGCTGCTTATTTGCCGCGTGCGCCGCCGTTGGCCGCAATGATCTTCTGCACCGCTTCGCTGGCACCCTTGTCCATGGCAGCATAGACCTCGGTCTGCACGGCGGAGGCCGGGTGGGCCGCCTCGGACAGTGATTTGCCGCTCTGGTCGCTCACGTCCACCGTGGCTTCCATCGACAGGCCCACACGCAGCGGGTTTTGCAGCAGTTGCTGCGCATCCAGCGCAATGCGCACCGGTACACGCTGCACCACCTTGATCCAGTTGCCGGTGGCGTTTTGCGCCGGCAGCAGGGCAAAGGCCGCACCGGTGCCGGCACCCAGGCCGGATACGGTGCCCTTGTATTCCATCTTCTTGCCATAGACGTCGGCGGTCAGCAGCACCGGCTGGCCGATGCGGATGTTGCGCAGCTGCACTTCCTTGAAGTTGGCATCCACCCACAGCTGGTTGAGCGGGATGATGGACATCAGCGGCGCGCCGGCGCCCACGCGTTGGCCAAGTTGCACGGTGCGTTTGGCCACATAGCCGTCCACCGGTGCGGGCAGGGCAGCACGGTGCACGGCCAGATAGGCCTCGCGCACTTTGGCAGCAGCTGCCATCACGCTGGGGTGCGAGTCAATGCGCGTGCCCTCGGTCAGGGTCTGGTTGCTGTTGAGTTGCTCGCGTGCAGCCGTGACACCGGCCTGTGCGGCGGCCAGTGCGTTTTGTGCCGCTGCCACCTGGGATTGGGCATGGCCCAGCTCTTCCTTGGACACTGCGCCATTGCCCACCAGGGACTGGCGGCGGTTCAGGTCGTCGGTGGCGCGGGCCAAGTCGGTCTTGGCGCGGGCGATGTCGGATTCACGTACGGCAATCTGCGCGCCCAGGCTGGTGTTGTTGGCGTAGAGCGTGCGCACCTGGCGCACCGCCTGCGCCAGGTTGGCTTCGGCCTGGTCCATGGCCACCTTGGCGTCCGCCGGGTCCAGCTGCACCAGGGGCTGGCCGGCTTTGACGAAGTCGGTGTCGTCGGCAAAGATGGCCGTCACCGTGCCGCCTACCTGCGGCGTGATCTGCACCACATTGCCTTGCACATAGGCGTTGTCGGTGGCCTCTTCGTGGCGGCCCAGGTACCACTCGTAGCCACCATAGGCCAGGCCCAGCAGGACGACAAGGGCGACGCCCTTGAGTGCCTTGGCGCGCTTGGAGTTGGTGGGGGTGGCTGCCTGTGCAGGTGCGGGGGTAGCGGAGTTAGCGGGTGCGTTCATGGTGTCAGTGCTTCTGCGAATGGGTAGGGAGTGGAGTACGGTTTCGGTAGCGTTGGGGCGGGCGTTATGGCGCGGTTCAGTGGGCGGCGGCAGACGGCAGGTCACCACCAATGGCGTGCAGGATTTGCACCTGCGTGTCCAGCGCACGGGCGGCCAGGTCGGTGCCCTGGCGGCGCTGCGCCAGCACCGGTGCTTCGGCGCTGAGCACATTGAGGTAATTGCCCAGGCCGGCTTCGTAGCGCTGCAGGGCGATGGCATAGGCGGATTCGGCGGACGCCTGGGCCGCGTTTTGCTCGGCCTGCTGGCGGCGCACGGCCTGCGCCGAGGCGACACGGTCGGCCACCTCGTGCACCGCCTCCAGCACCTGGCTGTTGTAGCTCTCGATGGCCGCATCCAGATCGGCGGTCTTGCCGCGCAAGTTGGCGCGCAGGCGGCCGCCGTCAAACAGGGGCAGGCGGATGGCCGGGCCCACGCCCCATTGCTCGCTCTCGCTCTTGAGCAGCTTGTCAAAGCCGATGCTGGACAGGCCGGCAAAGGCCACCAGATTGATGTTGGGGTAGAACTGCGCCTTGGCCGAGTCCACGTCCTGCAGTGCGGCCTCCACACGCCAGCGCGCGGCAGCAATGTCCGAACGCCGGCCCAGCAGGTCCAGCGGCACGGCCTGGGCCACATCCACAGCGGCAATGTTGTTGAGTGCAGGCAGCGTCAGTTGCAGGGCCGAGACCGGTTGCGCCGTCAGTGCCGCCAGGGCATTGCGTGCAAGGGCCTGCTGCTCGTTCAGCACTTCGATCTGCAGGCGGGCATCAGGCAGGGCACTGGCCGCCTGTTGCAGCTCCAGCGCCGTGTCCAGACCGGCGCTGACGCGGTCATGCACCAGTTGCTGCATGCGGGTGCGCTGCTCCAGCGTGCGCTGCGCCAGCGCCAGTTGTTCCTGGTTGCGCACCAGCTGGAAATAGTTGCGCGTGACGTTGGCAGCCAGCAGGCCGCGCGCGGCCCGCACATCGGCCTCACTGGCCTGGATCTGGCCCAGTGCCGCATCCAGAGCGGCGCGGTTCTTGCCAAAAAAGTCCAGCTCCCAACTGGCGCTGGCTTGCAGGGCACCGCTGTCCCACACGTTGCCGCCCAGCGGCGCGGGGTAGATGTAGTTGGCTGAGTAGAGCTGGCGCGTCAAGTCCAGCGAGGCATTGACCTGCGGGCCATCCACTGCCTGCACGGCAGCGCTGGCGGCTTGCGCACGCAGCAGGCGCGCCTGCGTGGCCTTCAGGCCGGGGTTGTCCTGCAAGGCCTTTTGCACCAGCGCATTCAGCTGGGCATCGCCAAAGGCCTGCCACCAGTCGGTGTCGGTGGCCACGCGTTCGGCGCTGTTGCGCACATCCAGGTTCTTCAGACCCAGGCTGCCAGCGTCCAGCGGCTTGGCCGTGGGCTCAATGCCCGAGAAGCTGGCACAGGCCGCCAGGCTGGCCAGGGCCACTGCAGCCAGGGCAAGGCGGGTGGCGCGGCGGGCAAAGGGTAGGGGCTCAGGGCGCTGCATGGTGGTCGGCACGGGTAGTGGTGGTGTCATGGGCAGGGTTGGAAATGGATTGGGCGTTGTTCAGGATGCGGCGTAGGTAGGCGCGCAGGGTTTGGAATTCTTCGGCGTCAAAGCCGGCCAGATGGGCGTTTTGCACACCGCTGAGGATTTCAGGAATGTCGCTGGCAGCCTTGGCGCCAGCGGCTGTGAGCGCGATGTTCACCACGCGCCGGTCGGTCTCGGAGCGCACCCGTTTGCACAGGCCCTTGGCTTCCAGTCGGTCCAGCATGCGGGTCATGGCACCGGCGTCCAGGTTGCACTGGCGGGCCAGTTCGGCCACGGTGGATGTCTTGCACATATAGAGCTTGAACAGCGGCACCCACTGCGCTTTGGTGAGGTCGGCATGGGCCAGTTGGCGCTCTACCTCGTTGCCCACCTGGTTCAGGATCTGGCGCATCAGGTAGCCCACGCTGTCCTCCGGGTTGTAGCTCTCGGCCTGGTAAAAAATGCACTGCGCGTTTTTTTTCGTCATGCCGGAATTATTACATGCCTAGACAATTAATGTCTGGGCTAACACTGACATGGCATTCAAGTGGCAGGGTTATTGGGTGATGGCCAGCGCAACCGCTGCCGATGTGCACACAGACGGGGCCGTCAATCCTTGCGGTGGTGGGCGCGTGTGCCCTTACGGCTTTTTGACGCCGGCATCCAGGCTGTCGAAATACCGCTTGCGCAGCGCGGCGGTCGTGCCCGATTTCTCGGACGCCGCAATGGCCTGGTTCACTTCGAGCAATAGGCCTGGCGCCTCGGGGTGCTCTTTGCCGATCAGAAAATGCAGCTGCGGCCCGCGCGCCCAGGCCGGGCGGAAAGACTTCAGGTCGGACTCATCCAGCCAGTCGGGCACCGCAGTGCGGCCGCCTATGATGTACTCCAACTCTTCCACGGCATAGTCGCAGCGGCCTGCCTTGAGCTTTTGCAGCATGCGCAGGTCGTTGTCGGCACCCAGATCCATGCGCCGGGCGTCCAGGTCGTAATGCTCGTAGGTGTATTCGTGCACGCCGCAGCCGCTCAGGCCCTCCAGGCTGGCAACGCCCCGCAGTGGCAGGCTGATCGCTGTGCTGTTGGCGCGGTAAAAAATCTGGGGCGTCAGCGTGTGATAAGAGGTGCTGTAGAGGTATTGCCGGTGCCGTTCAGCGTCGTCGTAGGCATCTACCGCCAGGTCTATGGCGCCGGTTTTTACATCCTGCAGGCAGCGGGCCCAGGGCAGCTCTTTCACCAGCGGCTTGCGGCCCATTTGCCGGGCCACATCCTGCAGCAGGCCGTAGCTAAACCCACCCACCGGCCGCCCCTGGGAAAACAGCATGAAGGGCGGGGTGTGGCTGGCGCATGCGCTCAGTGTGCGCGTGGTCTGGGCAACAGCAGGTAGCGGGGCTGCCAGCAGGCCAGCTAGGAGCCCGGCGGCGGCCACCGGCGCCAAGCGGTATTCAGCGCTCCGCATGCGCCCGCCGCGCCCGTCTGCCAGCGGCAGGGTGCTTGGCCAGTGGGCCGCGCGGATGTCTCAGGTTCATCGCTGTGTTCCCTTTGCCGTTGCCGCCGGCCGCCGATTGCGGGGCTGCTTATTTCAGGATATCGCCGATGCAAAGGTACTTGATTTCGACATAGTCGTCCATGCCAAAGTGCGAACCCTCGCGGCCCAGGCCGCTTTGTTTCACGCCGCCAAAGGGCACGTGCTCGGTCGCCAGAATGCCCACGTTGATGCCGACCATGCCGTATTCCAGCGCTTCACCCACGCGGTGGATACGGCCGATGTCGCGGCTGTAGAAGTAGCTAGCCAGGCCGAACTCGGTGTTGTTGGCTGCATCGATGGCTTCCTGCTCGGTCTTGAACTTGAAAACCGGTGCGAAGGGGCCAAAGGTTTCTTCCTTGGCGCACAGCATGTCGGCGGTGGCGCCTGACACCACGGTCGGCTCGAAAAACTGGCCGGTCAGGGCATTGCCGCCGGTTTCGACTTTGCCGCCCTTGGCAATGGCGTCGGCCACATGGCGCTTGACCTTGACGACCGCTGCGTCCTCGATCAGCGGGCCCTGCATCACGCCGTCTTCAAAGCCGTTGCCGACCTTCATGGCTTTCACCTTGGCCGTGAACTTGGCAACAAAGTTGTCGTAGACGCCTTCCTGCACATAGAAGCGATTGGCGCAGACACAGGTCTGGCCGGCATTGCGGTATTTGCTGGCCAGGGCGCCTTCCACGGCGGAGTCGATATCGGCATCGTCAAACACGATGAAAGGCGCGTTGCCACCCAATTCCAGAGAGAGTTTTTTCACCGTGTCGGCACACTGCTTGATCAGGATGCGGCCGACTTCCGTGGAGCCGGTAAAGCTCAGGTGGCGCACCACGTCGCTGGCACAGATCACCTTGCCAATAGCAATCGAGTTGTCGGCATCGGCGCTGAGCATGTTGAGCACACCGGCGGGAATGCCGGCGCGCATGGCCAGTTCGGCGGCGGCAAGGGCGGTTAGGGGCGTGAGTTCAGCCGGCTTGATGATGACCGTGCAACCCGCAGCCAAGGCCGGTGCCACTTTGCGGGTGATCATGGCCAGCGGGAAGTTCCAGGGCGTGAT
>CANBTQ010000155.1 GCA_947372425.1 Comamonadaceae bacterium
GGCCTGACCACGCATGGCAAGGGCGAGTCCGCCAAAATTGCCGCCAACTTCAACAAGCACCGCTTCCAGACCCTGGACCTGACGCACGACGAACTGGCCAAGGAACACATCCGCCACATGGTGGGCGGCCATTCGTCCCTGGCCGATGACGAGCGTCTGCTGCGCTTTGTATTCCCCGAGCGGCCCGGCGCGCTGATGAAGTTCCTCAGCCTGATGCGCCCGGGCTGGAACATCAGCCTTTTCCACTACCGCAACCAGGGCGCCGACTATGGCCGCATTCTGGTGGGCTTGCAGGTGCCCAAGGCCGACGACAAGGCCTTTGCCAAGTTCCTGCAGACGCTGGACTACCCCTATGTGGAAGAGACCGCCAACCCGGTCTACCGCATGTTCCTGCAACAGTAGACAAACAAGAGGAAATTCGCCATGGCCATGAATCTAGACGGACGGCTGGTGGTGGCGATTTCCAGCCGCGCCCTGTTTGACTTTGAAGAAGAAAACCAGGTTTTTGAGCAGGGCGACGACCGTGCCTACATGCAGCTGCAGCGCGCGCGCTTGGACATCCCGGCCAAGCCCGGCGTGGCCTTTTCGCTGGTGAAGAAGTTGCTGGCCTTTAACGAGACGCCGTCGCAGCGGGTCGAGGTGGTGATCCTCTCGCGCAATGACCCGGTCAGCGGCCTGCGCGTAATGCGCTCGGCCGCGCATTACGAGCTGCCCATCATTCGCTGCTCGTTCACGCGCGGTGAAGCGCCCTGGCGTTACCTCAAGCCCTTGCATGCCAATCTGTTTTTGAGCACCCATCTGGACGACGTACGTGCCGCACTGGCGGCTGGCGTGCCGGCTGCCCAGGTCTATCCGCATTCCACCCACGCCAGCGAGGCGCACCCCGCCGAAGTGCGCATCGCCTTTGACGGCGACGCCGTGCTGTTCAGCGACGAGGCCGAGCTGGTCTACCAGCGCGAGGGCCTGGACGCCTTCCAGCAGCATGAAAAAGACAAGATCACGCTGCCCCTGCCCGACGGCCCGTTCAAGCCGCTGCTGGTGGCGCTGCACCGCATGCAGCAGGCCGAGATTCCACACATGCGCATCCGCACGGCGCTGGTGACGGCACGCAGCGCGCCGGCCCATGAGCGCGCCATCCGCACGCTGATGGACTGGAACATCGAGGTCGATGAAGCCATGTTCCTGGGCGGCCTGGACAAGGGCGAGTTTTTGCGCGAGTTCGAGCCCGATTTCTTCTTTGACGACCAGACCGGCCACATCGAATCCGCCGCCCGCCATGTGCCCAGCGGCCATGTGGCCAGCGGGGTGCGCAATGCCGGCTAAGGACTGCCATGGACCCGCGTAGGTAAAGACTGGGCAAACGGGTAGGCGGGCCTGACCCGCGCGGCGTTGGGAATGGCACACTCGCCAAAATAAAGAGACGTCCCCATGCCACTGCCCCCTACCAGCCTGCTCCCGCGCAGGCAAGCACTGCGCCGCATTACCTCGTTTGCCGCCTGGGCCGCCAGTGCCCATGCGGGCATAGCGGGGGCACAAACTGCACCCGCAGCGGCGTCTGCAGCGGGCGCATCCACACAGGCGGCAAGCGATGTGGCACGCGCCGAGCAATGGCGGGCCCTGTCCCGTGTGGGATATGGCCCCAGTGCCAGTCTGCTGAAAGACATACAAGCCAGCAGCAGCCCGCGTACCTGGGCACTGCAACAGATTGAGCTTGCCTGGCGCGCCAGCCAGTCAGCACCCTTCATGGCGGCCGATGTGCAGGACATCAATGCGCCGCTGCCGCAAATTTTTGAAGGCGCACTGCGCGAACGCCAGGCTCGTGCCAGCATCAAGGCCACGGCGGCCAACAGCGCAACGGCCGCCAACACCGAGCCCGCGCAGCGCCTTGATTTCTCCGCCCCGGCAGAGCCACAAAACTTCAACCGCAGCATGGTCGGGAAAACCGCCGTCTGGCGCCTGCAGGCCTGCAGCCAGCCGGAGCAGGAAAACGTGCTGCTGGCGCGCATGACCGAGTTCTGGTTCAACCACCTCAATGTCTACATTGGCAAGGGCCCGGTGCGGCCCTTTGTCGGCCATTACCTGATCCACGTGGCACGCGCCCATGCGCTGGGCAGGTTTGAAGATCTGCTGCTGGCCAGCGCACGCCACCCCGCCATGCTGCATTACCTGGACCAGGCGCAGAGCGTGGCCAATGGCACACGGGGCGCGCAGGGCGGCACCCGCGGCCTGAACGAAAACTATGCGCGCGAGCTGATGGAGCTGCACACCCTGGGCGTGGACGGCGGCTACACCCAGAACGATGTGCATGAACTGGCCCGGGTGCTGACCGGCTGGACCGTGGGGCCCACCAGCGCAGACGGCTTTCGCTTTGCCATACGCCTGCACGACGCAGGCGGCAAGACCGTGCTGGGCCACAGCTACCCGGACGGCTTCTTCAACCGGGGCGAGGCCGAGGGTGAGGCCGCCATCCGTATGCTGGCGCGTCGCCCCGAAACAGCGCGGCGACTCAGCCTGCGGCTGGCGCAGTTTTTTGTCGCCGACCAGCCCGATGCCGATCTGGTCAAGCGCCTGAGCCAAAGCTTTCTGCGCAACCAGGGCGCCATCCAGCCCTGGTTGCAAACACTGTTGCAGTCGACCGAATTCTGGGATCCGGCGAACCGCCTGTTCAAAACGCCCATGGACTTTGCCTGCTCGGCCCTGACCGCCACAGAGGGTTCGCAAGACCGGCGCAATCTGCTGCTGACCCTGGGCTTTTTGAACAATGCCGGCCAAGCCCTGCACGGCTGGCAGACGCCCGACGGCTACAAGACAGACGCTGCAACCTGGATGGCGCCCGAGGCCCTGACACGCCGCGCCGACTATGCGCTGGCACTGGGCAAGCAGAGTGGCGTCCTGGATTTTTTGCTGCCGTATCTGGGCGGCGCCACGCGCGAGACGCTGTCGCAGCAAAGGCCGGGCATGCGCAATGGCCTGATGCTGGCCAGCCCCGAGTTCATGCACAAATAACCGGAGCCTGACCATGACCCCATCCTTGCATGCAGCATGGCCGCGCAGGCGGTTTCTCTCCACCCTGCTGGCTGCTGGCAGCGCCTGGGCCGCACCCCTGGTCCGTGCACAAGGCAACCGTCCGGAGGCCGACGGCAGACTGGTGCTGGTCTTCCTGCGTGGCGCCTACGACGGCCTCTCCGCCTTGGTGCCCTATGCTGACCGCGCCTACTACGCCATGCGCCCCAACATCGCCATCCCTGCCCCTGACGGCAGCGCACAAACCGCCATCCGGCTCGACGAGCACTTTGCACTGCACCCGGCGCTGGCCGGGCTGCAACCGCTGTGGCAGCAGGGCGTGCTGGCGGTGGTTCCGGCGGCCGGCTCGCCCGACGCCACGCGCTCCCACTTCGACGCCCAGCACCAGTGGGAAATCGGCCAGCCCGGCCACAGTGGTGCGGCCAGTGGCTGGCTCAACACCCTGGCCGGCCTGCAGGCGCGGGACACAGTGGCCAACGGCGCTGCGTCCCGTGCCATGGCCCTGGGCGTGGGAGAGGCCAACCCGCAAATCCTCTCGGGGCCGGCGCCGGTGCAACTGGTGCCGCGGGGCCAGGCCGCCACGCGCCAGGGTGCCCTGGGCGATGCCCGCACACGCGACGCGATGATGCAGTTGTACGCGGGGCAGGACAGCCTGTCACAGGCCTTCCGCGCCGGCGCCGAAAGCCGCATGCAGACCGCCCAAACCCTGAGCACCGAGATGGCCGAAGCGGCCATGGGAACGCAGGAAATGCTGGCCGCCAACAACGGCGCAGGCGCAGCCCAGGGGCTGCAACTCGATGCCCAGCACCTGGGCACGCTGATGCGCCAGGACCACCGCCTGCGGCTGGGCTTTCTGTCGGCCGGCGGCTGGGACACGCATGCCAACCAGGGTGCGGCCGCCGGCGCGCTGGCCAACAACCTGGGCAATCTGGCGGCGGCCCTGGTGCAGCTGCGGCGCGACTTTTCGCAGGCCAATGACATGGTGCTGGTGTGCAGCGAGTTTGGCCGCACCAGCGCCGAAAACGGCACAAGGGGCACGGACCATGGCCACGGCAATGCCTTGTGGCTGCTGGGCAACCGGGTCATGGGCGGGCGCTGGCATGGCCGCTGGACCGGGCTGGAAATGGGCAATCTGCACGAGGGGCGCGACCTGCCGGTGCACCACGACTTTCGCGGCGTGTTGGCGCAGGTGCTGCGCCATACACAAGGCCTGGGCAACGCGGACCTGGACCGGCTGTTTCCCGGCTTTGCCTGGGACGGTGCGCTGGACGGCCTGATGCGCAGCTAATGCCGGCAGCGTGCAGGGGCGCTAGCCGCTGCGGCTACCATCACACACCAGCATTCAGGGCTTAGCGGCATGTCCACCACCACACACACCAGCACCACGGCAGACGGCAACACACTGGCCACCAAATGGGCCGCCACGCAACTGCAAGTGCGGCGCGTCTGGGCCCTGTCCAAACCCTATTTTTCCTCCGAGCACAAATGGCGCTCGCGTGGCTTTCTGCTGCTGATCGTGGCGCTGACCCTGAGCTCGGTGTACTTGAACGTGTTGTTCAATGACTGGAACAAGCTGTTCTACGACGCCCTGCAGGAAAAGAACGAACCCGTCTTCTGGACCCAGCTGGGCCGTTTCAGCTACCTGGCCTTCGCCTACATCGTGCTGGCGGTGTACCGGCAATACCTCAGCCAGTTGTTTGTGATGGAGTGGCGCAACTGGATGACGCAGCAATACATGGGCCACTGGCTGGCCAACCAGGTGTTCTACCGGCTTGAGCTGGCCCGCTATGCCAGCGCCGGTGCCCAGGGCGGCAATCCGGACAACCCCGACCAGCGTATCCAGGAAGACATTGATCGCTTCACCAGTTCCACCCTCTCGCTGAGCATGGGCCTGCTCAATGCCGTGGTCAGTCTGGCAAGCTTTGTCGGCATCTTGTGGAGCGTGTCCGGCGGCTTTGCCTTCAGCCTGCTGGGAAGCGCCTACAACATTCCCGGTTTCATGGTCTGGATGGCCCTGCTGTATTGCAGCGTGGGCAGCGTGCTGACCTACTACATAGGCCGACCCCTGATACCGCTGAACTTCGAACAGCAGCGCCTGGAGGCGGACTTTCGCCACCGCCTGCTGCGTGTGCGGGAGTACAGCGAATCCATTGCACTGGACCGGGGCGAGGCCGTGGAAGGCAAGCAGCTCACGCTGCGTTTTGGCCGGGTGCTGGGCAATTACCTGGATCTGATACGCGCACAAAAGAGCCTGACCTGGTTTACCTCTTTCTTTGGCCAGGCCGCCGTGGTCTTTCCGTTTGTCGTGGCCGCTCCGCGCTACTTCAGCGGCGCCATTCAGCTCGGGCAACTGACACAAATTTCCGGCGCCTTCGGCGAGGTGCAAGGCGCCTTAAGCTGGTTTGTGGACAGCTACAGCGGCCTTGCCTCCTGGCGCGCCACCACCGACCGGCTGACCGGGTTTGAAGCCGCCTTCCACCTCGCCGCACCCACCCTGGCGGCACAGGCCGCCCCGGCCGGTGTGGCCGTTCACACCCAGGACCTGGGCGTATCGCTGCCCGGCGGCGCGGTGCTGCTGGCCCACACCCAACTGCAGGCGGGTGCGGGTGACACGGTATTGCTCAGCGGGCCTTCGGGCAGCGGCAAGTCCACCTTGTTTCGCGCGCTGGCGGGTATCTGGCCTTTTGCCAGCGGCACGTTGGCACTGGGCCGGGACAGCATGTTTCTGCCACAGCGCGCCTACATCCCCGACGGACCGCTGCGCGATGCACTGAGCTACCCGCAGCCCGTTGGCAGCTACCCCGATGCCGACTTGCAACAGGCATTGTGTGACGCCCTGCTGCCGGAGCTGGCCGCACAACTGGACCGTAGCGACGCCTGGTCGCAAAAGCTCTCGGGGGGCGAGCAACAGCGCCTGGCGATTGCCCGTGTGCTGCTGAAAAAACCGCAATGGGTGTTTGCCGACGAGGCCACCAGCGCGCTGGACGAAGCCTCGGAGGCCACGCTGTACCAGCGCCTGACGTCGCTGGTGGCGCAGCGCAACGGGGCCCTGGTGTCGATTGCGCACCGCCCCGGCGTGGCCGCCTTTCACAGTCGCAAGTGGGTGCTGGAAGCTCAGGCCGCAGGCAGCGAGGCCTTGTTCAAACTGGCGGAAAAGCCGGCATAGCCCTTGGCCCGCAATTCGCAGGCCGGGCACGTGCCGCAGCCATAGCCCCAGGCGTGGCGGTGTTCGCGGTCGCCCAGGTAGCAGGTATGGGTGTGCTCGATGATCAGGTCCACCAGCGCCGGGCCACCGTTTGCCACACCGGACTTGTCGCCCAGCGTGCGGGCCAGTTCCCAGGTCTCGGCCTTGTCGATCCACATCAGCGGCGTTTCGATCAGAAAGCGCTGGTCCATGCCCCGGGAGAGCGCCAACTGCATGGCCTTCATGGTGTCGTCACGGCAATCCGGGTAGCCGGAATAGTCGGTCTCGCAGACGCCGGTGACCAGCACCTGCAGGCCGCGCCGGTAGGCCAGGGCCGCCGCCAGCGTCAGGAACAAGAGGTTGCGCCCCGGCACAAAGGTATTGGGCAGGCCGCTGGCCTCCATCTTGAAGGCGGTGTCGCGCGTCAGCGAGGTGTCGCTCACGCTGCCCAGCACGGCCAGATCCAGCAAATGGTCATCACCCAGCTTGGCGCCCCAGGCGGGGAACTGCGTGCGCAGCTCGCGCAGCACATTCAGGCGGGCACCGAGTTCAATATGGTGGCGCTGGCCATAGTCAAAGGCCACGGTTTCCACGCGCGCGTAACGCGACAGGGCATGGGCCAGGCAGGTGGTGGAATCCTGGCCACCGGAAAAAAGTACAAGGGCTGTGGTGTGCATGGCTGCCATGGTAGAGCATGGCCTGGGCGGCTGCGTCCCGGCGGGGGCTGATCCCGCTAGATCTTTTCGTTCTTTTTGATGCGCGTGGGCTGGTAGGTCAGCACCTGCTTGGCCAGATCGCCGGGAATCTGCGTGGGTGCGGTGGGCGTGGTGCGGGTCAGCTGGTTGCTGACCTGTTCCACCTGCACAGCACTGGCACTGGCCGTCCACATCGACTTGAGGTTGTCCATCAACATTTGCGAAATCGGCTTCTGGGGTGGGCTTTCCACCTTCTCGGGCGCGGGTGTTTGGACGGTCCAGTCGTGCGGCGCCTGGCGGGCTGCGCTGCTGTTGCGCACCGGGTCCGGCACGCTGGTGTAGGTGGGCTCGCCCTCATTGGCGGGTGCCAGCGGACCGGCATGCAGAGCCGGGTTCACATGGTTGACCAC
>CANBTQ010000156.1 GCA_947372425.1 Comamonadaceae bacterium
CTCGACACGGGTTAACCTGTCCAGCATGGCTCGATTGTTCAATCTCGATGCTTTCCGGGCGCGAGTCGAAACAGTGGCTTCCGCGGGAGGAAGCCCAGATGTCCACGAATTCCTGGAAGCTTGGCGTCGCGCTGATCGCGGGGATAGAGACTGAGGAGTTCAATCGTTGAGTGCTCTGAGTCCTTTACTTTCGCATGGTTTTCGGCCTCCATTCACAGTTGGGCTTTAGTGGCTTCGTAGAGCTGTTGATTTCCGCGAATAATTGACGCACGTATCCTAAACATGCAGAACTGAATGACTGCTTTATGCAATTTATTGCGAGCCCTTCGATTTCCGCTTTGGGTCGGTTGCGTGAATTGACAAATCAACATCGACTGGCCGCCTCCATCCCTACGCGGGTACTCCCGTTGACGCAGTAGACACCATGAAGCGGTCACCCGTTCGCTGTTCGCGACTGACCGGTCTGCGGCAAGCACACTGCAGCACCCGCTACCAGCCCGCCCCTGACAGCACGCGGCTGCCATTCAACCCCAGCCACTGAGCCGCCGATTGCCCGGAATCCGAGTGAAAACACGCACTCGCCGAGAGCCGCTTTCGCAATGGCACACCAACCTTCACCGATTAAGATGGGTCGGACTTTTTCGCCAGCTCTGCAGTTCAAGGAAATCTCTTGTTAATACGGCCGCATGTGGACCTTACGGTGGTTCAAACGTTCATGGAAGTTTTGGCTACCCTTGCATTCGCACTGTCGGGGCTCATGGAGGCGGCGCGCAAAAAGTTGGACGCAGTGGGCGTGGTTGTGGTGGCCGGGCTGGCCGCTTTTGGTGGCGGCACGTTGCGGGATATCCTGCTGGACCGCCGCCCGTTTTTCTGGATGCAACACGCCTCCTGGCTTTGGGCACTGCTGGCCATCTGCATTCTTGCTATGTTCTTTTTGCGCGTACGGCACTTTGAAGTCACCGAGCGAGGCATGTTGTGGCCCGATGCCATGGGACTCGGGTTGTTTTCTGCTTCGGGAGCGCAGATTGCGCTGGGCATGGATATGCCTGCCATCGTGGCTGTGCTGATGGGCGTAATCACCGCAGTGTTTGGCGGCGTGCTGCGTGACATCGTTTGCAACGAGATTCCCAGTGCATTTCGGGATCACCGGCCGTATGCAATTTGTGCCTTTTTCGGAACCTGGATACTGGTGTTTGCACCCGCACTTGCGTTGTCTGACTCTTCGGCGTTGATCCTGTCGGCGCTAACGGTCACCCTGCTCAGAGCGCTGGCGTTGGCCACGGGGTTTCAACTTCCTGCATGGGATTCAGGCGGCAACAGCAACAAAGATCAGTGACTCAGGCTGCGGGGTCAGACCGCTGGCGCTGCGCGAACCAGACTGGCTTCGGCTGTGCCAGCGCCCCTTGCAGCCGCACCAACAGGCACCTACAAAGACTTTTCCATGAACCGGATGAAGGGATGCAACTCTTTGGGTGCCTCCACTTCGTCGTAGGGCGGGCGGTCCAGAAAACCATGCTGCACATAGACGCGCTGGGCCGATTGCATAAAGGGCGCTGTATCCAGCACCATGCTCCGGTACGCAAATGACTTTGCATCGCTGAGAACGCGCTGCAATATGGCGTCACCCAGGCGCTTGCCGCGAAAAGCCGGGCGCACATAAATGCGCTTGACCTCGGCCACGCCATGGCGGACAAAACGTAAACCACCCATGCCGGCCAGTGCCCCTTCGAACTCCACCAAATAGAAAGCCCCGCGCGGTGGGGCATCACCGCAAACCTTGCTCACCGTGCTGCCTACATACGACGCCAGGTCCATACCCAGCATGTCGGTGCTGGAGCGGCCGGTGATCTTGCCAAAGCCGTCCAGCACCCAAGCCAGGTATTCAATGTTCAGTTCCACAAGCTGCTTGCGATGCAGCGTTGCGTCAGCCAGGATGAATTGCGGGAGCGTCATAGTTCCGCAGTATGCGCTGTGCCGCTGCGGGATGTGGCAAGTGCGGACATTGCGGGCAGGTACACAGGCAACGGAGCGCGGCTAAGCCAGGCTGCGCAGGCGCTTGGGTGACAGCATCTGCGGCGTGAGGCCAAAGGCGGCAAGGTGCGGCGGCAACGGCTGGCCCCGCGCAATGGCCGCACAGGCCTCACCCATGGCCGGTGAGGTCATGACGCCATAGCCGCCCTGCCCTGCCAGCCAGAAGAAGCCCGGCGCAGCATCGTCAAAGCCGCCCACCAAGTCGCCATCGGCCACAAAGGAACGCAGGCCAGCCCAGGTGCGGCCGGGGCGGCGTATCTGCAGGGTGGTGATTTGTTCGATGGCGTAGATCGCCGTGGCAATGTCGATCTCTTCGGGCTGCACGTCCTGCGGCGGTACCGGGTCCACATTGGCGGGTGAAGCCAGCAACTGGCCGGCGTCGGGTTTGAAATACCAGTCTTCGGCTACGCCAAAGGCCATGGGCCAGTGGCGGCAGTCCAGGCCTTCGGGCGGCGCAAAAATCAAAGCCGAGCGGCGCTTGGGTTGCAGGCCGATGGGCTGCACCGCGGCCAGCTGGGCAATCACATCCGCCCAGGCACCGGCGGCATTGATGACGATGGGGGCCGCGTAGCTGCTGCCACCGGCCTGCACCTGCCACAGGCCCTGCTGGTGCACCAGCGCGCTGACCTCGGCATGGCACACCACGCTGCCGCCTGCGCGTGCGATGCCGCGCAGAAAACCCTGGTGCAGGGCATGCACATCCATGTCGGCCGGTGCCGGGTTCAACACCGCCCCCAGCACGGCTTCGGGCCGCAAGACCGGAATCTGGGCGCAGGCCTGCGCGGCGCTGAGCAGGCTTGCGGCGGGCACCTTGGCGCGCACATCGTCCCAGCAGTCTTGCAGCGCGGCTTCCTGCCCCGGGCCGGCAACCGTCAGTGCGCCGCGCGGCGACAGCAGCGGCAGCTCACAAAAGCCGGCGGGCGGCGACTCAAAAAACGTGCGGCTGGCGCGGGTCAGCGCGTTCACCTGGGGCGAGCCATAGCTCTCGTCAAACAGGGCGGCCGAGCGGCCGGTGCTGTGGTAGCCGGGCTGGGCCTCGCGCTCCAGCAGGGTGACGCGGCCATGCGGCGCCAGAAAGTACGCGACGGAGGCGCCGGCAATGCCGCCGCCCACAACGAGAAAGTCGGATGTTGGGGTCATGGTTGCAGTCTCGCTCAAAGTGCCGCCTGCTGCGCCGCGATGACGGCCTGGCCCTGGGCACGCAGGCTGTCCAGCGTGGCAGCCGGGGTGATGGCCTGCGGATCAATCAGGCAATGGAGCAGCGCGGGCTTGCCGCTCTGCAGCGCACGCGCCAGTGCCGGGGCAAATTCTTCGGTGCGCTCCACCCGTTCACCATGTGCGCCGTAGGCAAAGGCCAGGGCACGGAAATCAGGGTTCTGCAAGGTGGTGGCAAACACGCGCGCCGGATAGTTTTTTTCCTGGTGCATGCGGATGGTGCCGTACATGCCGTTGTCCAGCAGGATGATGACGATGGGCAGCCCGTATTGCACGGCGGTGGCCAGCTCCTGGCCGTGCATCATGAAGTCGCCATCGCCGGTAAAGCAGACCACCGTGCGCTGCGGGTGCAGACGCTTGGCACCCAGGGCGGCCGGCAGGCCGTAGCCCATGCTGCCGCTGGTGGGCGCCAGCTGGGTGCCATAGCCCTGGAAACGCCAGAAGCGGTGCAGCCAGATGCTGAAGTTGCCAGCGCCGTTGCACAGAATCGTGTCCCCGGGCAGCGCAGCAATCAGGTGCTGCATCACCGGGCCCATTTGCAGGGCGCCAGGGTTGCTGCGGCCTGCGGGTTCGCTCCAGGCCAGGTAGTCGGCGTGGGCCGCCCGCGTGGCCTCGGCCCAGACGGGCGATGCCAGCGCGGCAAGGCTGGCAAGCTCCTGCACAAAGGCGATCGGCGAGGCCGCAATCGCCAGCTCCGCCTGGTAGACATGGTTGAGTTCATCCGGATCGGCAAACACATGCACCAGGGTTTGTCGCGGCACCGGAATGCCCAGCAGCGTGTAGCTTTGCGAGGGCACCTCGGACAGGCGCCCGCCCAGCAGCACCAGCAGATCGGCATCCTTCAAGCGCGCCAGCAGCTTGGGGTTGATGCCCAGACCCACATCACCGGCATAGCACGGGTGGGCCCCGGCAAACAGCATCTGGCGGCGAAACGAGCAGGTCACTGGCAACTGCCAGGCGCCCGCAAACTCGGCCACCTGCGCACAGGCCTGCGCCGACCAGCGGCTGCCTCCCAGAATCAGCATGGGCCGTTTGGCCTGCGCCAGGCGCGCGGCAAAGTCCTGCAACTGGGCATGCCCCGGGCTGGCCTCTACCGTACGGTAATGCTGGGCTGGCGCCGGCGCATGCGCGGCGGCAGGCAGTTTCATCCACTCGGTCAGCATGTCTTCGGGCAGGGCAATCACCACCGGGCCGGGCCGGCCGGAGGTGGCGATATGGAAGGCGCGCGACACCAGCTCGGGGATGCGGGCCACATCGTCAATCTCGGTCACCCACTTGGCCAGCTTGCCGAAGACGGCGCGGTAATCCACCTCCTGAAAGGCCTCACGCTCGCGCATGCCGCGCTCGATCTGTCCGACAAACAGGATCAGGGGGGTGGAGTCCTGCATCGCAATATGGATGCCGGCCGAGGCATTGGTGGCGCCGGGCCCGCGCGTCACCATGCAGATGCCGGGGCGCCCGGTGAGCTTGCCCTGGGCCTCGGCCATCATGGCGGCACCGCCCTCCTGCCGGCACACTGTCACGGCAATGCCGGGAGCGTCATGCAGCGCATCCAGCACCGCCAGAAAGCTCTCGCCGGGCACACAAAAAACATGCTCCACGCCGTGGATTTGCAGCTGCTGCACCAGCAGTTGCCCGCCGCTCAATTTTTGGGACATCAAAAAAATTCCTGACTTCAGACAATATTGATTTCAAACAGCGGCTCATTCTTCAGCACCCGCGCCCAGCCAAAGGCCTGCAGGTCCAGGGTGCGAAAGCCACCATAGGTGACCAGCTCCGACAGGGCCCGCCCCACCGCCGGTGACTGCTGCATGCCATGTCCGCTAAAGCCATTGGCAAAGAGCAGATTCTCCACCGCCGGATGCGCGCCCAGAATCAGATTGTGATCCAGCACATTCATGTCGTAATGCCCGGCCCAGCTGCGCTGCACGCGCAGCGCCTCAAAGCCCGGCACACGGGCCGCCAGCGTGGGCCACAGCACCTCGTCAAACAGCGTGTGTTGCACCGCAAAGTCAAAGCACTCCGGGTCGTCCTGCGGGTCGGGTGCCACGCCGCAGATATAGCCCTCGCCCTCGGGGCGGAAATAGGCACCGCTGGGGTCTATCACCATGGGGCAACCCGGCACCCGGGCGCTGCTGGTGAAGTAGAAGATGCTGCGTTTGCGCGCCTGCACCGGCAGCGCAATGCCGGCCGTCTGGGCCAGCGCCGTGGCGCCGGTGCCGGCGGTGTTGATGACCGTGCCGCAGGCCACGGTGCTGCCATCCGACAGCGTGGCGGACACGATGCGCTGCCCCTCGCGGTTCAGCTGCAGCACCCTGGCCTGCCGGTATTCCGCGCCCAGCCCAATCGCCTTGCGCCGCAGGCCCCGCATCAGGCCGTAGGCGTCCAGCCAGCCTTCGCCCGCATTGCCCAGCGACCCGGCCACTAGGTCGTCCACGTTCATCCACGCGTAGCGCTGTTTCAACTGCGCGGGGGTCAGCAGGTCCACATCCACGCCTTCCGCCTTTTGGATGCGGTGGTTGGACTGCAGGATGTCATGCCCTGCCGGGGTGGCCAGGAACAGATAGCCGCGCTCGTGGAAGCCAACGTCTGGCACCTCGCCGTCCACCGTCAGGTAGTCGGCAATGTGCTTGAGAAAGTGGCTGCCAAACTGCGAGAGCCGGATGTTTTCCGGCGTGGAAAACTGGTGCCGAATCGAGGCGGCGGACAGCGCGGTGGCACATTTCTCATAGGAAAAATCCTGCTCCAGCACCAGCACGTTTCCGCTGAAATCGGGCTGCGCGGCCAGAAAGTAAGCGGCCGCGCTACCCACAGCGGCGCCTCCGACTATGAGTACATCTGCGTGTTGCATGCGTGGCACCTTGATCCAGTTTCCGGAAAATATACACTATCGGAAACACTTGTGCATAATCAGAAACGTGCCACCCCATCCCTTTGAAACGGAGCGCCCTGCCATGTCTGAAACCACCACCCTGTTACCCGCCCTGCTGCAATCCCTGGGCGTGGACGCCAGCCGCCTGGGCGGCGGCGGCCTGGCCGTGCACACGCCGATTGACGGCACGCTGCTGGCCCGCCTGACGCCCGACACGCCCGACAGCGTCACGCAAAAAATTGGCGCGGCCCATGCAGCCTTTCTGCAATGGCGTCTGGTGCCGGCCCCCGCGCGCGGCGAGCTGATCCGCCTGCTGGGTGAAGAGCTGCGTGCCGCCAAGACCGAACTGGGCCAACTGGTGACGCTGGAGGCCGGCAAGATTTTGTCCGAAGGCCTGGGCGAGGTGCAGGAGATGATTGACATCTGCGACTTTGCCGTGGGCCTGTCGCGCCAGCAATACGGCTTGACGATTGCCAGCGAACGCCCCGGCCACCGCATGATGGAAACCTGGCACCCGCTGGGTGTGGTGGGTGTCATCAGCGCGTTCAACTTCCCCGTCGCCGTCTGGTCCTGGAACACGGCGCTGGCCATCGTCTGCGGCAATGCCGTGGTCTGGAAGCCGTCCGAGAAAACCCCGCTCACCGCCCTGGCCAGCCAGGCCTTGTTTGAGCGGGCGCTTGCACGCTTCACGGCCAACGGCGGCACGGCGCCGGCTAACCTCTCGCAGGTGCTGATCGGCACCCGCGAGGTTGGCCAGACCCTGGTGGACGACGCCCGCGTGGCCCTGGTCTCGGCCACCGGCAGCACGCGCATGGGCCGCGAAGTGGGCCCGCGTGTGGCGCAGCGCTTCGGGCGCAGCCTGCTGGAGCTGGGCGGCAACAACGCGGTGGTGGTGGCGCCCTCGGCCGACCTGGACATGGCGGTGCGCGGCATTCTGTTCGCCGCCGTGGGCACGGCCGGCCAACGCTGCACCAGCACGCGCCGCCTGATCGTGCACATCAGCGTGCGCGCGCAGCTGCTGGCCCAACTCAAGAAGGCCTACGCGGCATTGCCCATAGGCACTCCGCTGGCCGGCAACACGCTGGTCGGCCCGCTGATCGACCAGGGCAGCTTTGATGCCATGCAGGCCGCACTCACGCAGGCGCGCGAACAGGGTGGCACTGTGTTTGGCGGC
>CANBTQ010000157.1 GCA_947372425.1 Comamonadaceae bacterium
TGTTTGGTGATCTGCTCAATCACGTCTTCGGAACCAGCGGTCTGTATCGTCATGCGCGACAGACTGGGGTCTTCAGTAGGCGCCACGGTGAGCGATTCGATGTTGTAGCCGCGGGCCGAAAAAAGGCCCACGACGCGGGAAAGAGCACCAGGCTCGTTTTCCAGCAGAACTGCAATGATGTGTTTCATAGAAAGTAGATTCCTCTTCTCGCCGCCCTCCCCCTGCCGCGGTAACGTCAGGGCTTGGCGGGCAATAGATTCGTCAAAGGTAAATTGTTGCGGTAGTGTTTACAGATCTTCGGAGCCGAGCAGCATTTCGGTAATGCCCATGCCAGCCTTGACCATGGGAAACACGTTTTCGGTCGGGTCGGTACGGAAGTCCATGAATACCGTGCGATCCTTGAGCCTGCGGGCCTCGCGCAGTGCGGGCTCCACATCTTCCGGACGTTCGATCAACATACCGACGTGGCCATAGGCCTCAGCCAACTTCACGAAGTTGGGCAATGCGTCCATATAGCTGTGGCTGTAACGGCCTTCATATTCCACTTCCTGCCACTGGCGCACCATGCCGAGGTAGCGGTTATTCAGCGCGCAAATCTTGATGGGCGTGTTGTATTGCAGGCAGGTGGAGAGTTCCTGGATGCACATCTGCACCGAGCCTTCGCCGGTAATACAGAACACTTCGCTCTCCGGCTTGGCCAACTTGATGCCCATGGCGTAGGGAATACCCACACCCATGGTGCCCAGTCCGCCGGAATTGATCCAGCGGCGCGGTTCGTCAAAGCGGTAGTACTGGGCGGCCCACATCTGGTGCTGGCCCACATCCGAGGTAATGTAGGTGTCGGCATCCTTGGTCATGTTCCACAGCGTTTCCACAACATACTGGGGCTTGATCACATCGCCCTTGCCATGGTCGTACTTCAGGCAGTCGCGTTTGCGCCAGCCTTCAATCGTGTCCCACCAGGAGCCCAGCGCATCGGCGTCAGGCTTGGTTGAGCCCTCTTTGATCATGGCGATCATTTCGCTCAGCACGTCTTTCACGTCACCGACGATGGGCACATCCACCTTGACGCGCTTGGAAATGCTGGACGGGTCGATGTCGATATGGATGATCTTGCGTTCGTTTTGCGCAAAGTGTTTGGGGTTGCCAATCACGCGGTCGTCAAAACGAGCGCCGACCGCCAACAGCACATCGCAGTTCTGCATGGCGTTGTTGGCCTCCACCGTGCCATGCATACCCAGCATGCCCAGGAATTTACGGTCGCTGGCCGGATAGGCACCCAGTCCCATCAGTGTGTTGGTAACCGGGTAACCCAGCATGTCGACCAGGGTGCGCAGTTCCGCAGAGGCATTGCTCAACAACACGCCGCCACCGGTGTAAATGTAGGGGCGCTTGGCAGCAAGCAACAACTGCAGGGCCTTGCGGATTTGACCGCCGTGACCTTTGCGCACCGGGTTGTAAGAGCGCATTTCTACGCTCGCAGGGTAACCAACGTAGGGCACCTTCTTGAAGGACACGTCCTTCGGGATGTCCACCAGCACCGGGCCGGGCCGGCCACTGCGTGCGATGTGAAAGGCCTTCTTCATGGTCTCAGCCAGGTCCTTGGCATCCTTGACCAGAAAGTTGTGCTTAACCACCGGACGGGTAATGCCCACGGCATCACACTCCTGGAAGGCATCCATGCCGATCGCGTGTGTCGGCACCTGACCGCTGATGATCACCATCGGGATGCTGTCCATATAAGCGGTCGCAATACCGGTGACCGCATTGGTCACGCCAGGTCCGGAAGTCACCAGGGCCACACCAACGTCTCCAGTGGCGCGCGCATAGCCGTCGGCCGCATGGACTGCCGCCTGTTCATGGCGCACCAGCACATGCTGAATGGTGTCCTGCTTGAAGAATGCGTCGTAAATATGTAGAACTGCGCCCCCGGGGTAGCCCCAGACGTACTTGACGTTCTCGGCTTGCAGCGCCTTGATCAGGACCTCTGCACCGCGGAGTTCAGGGAGAGAAGCAGATTTTTGTGCGGCAGTAGCCGCTGAAGCGATTTCAGCTTTTGATATTTCCATGATGAACCTTTGTGAATTTCTCTAACGAAAAACCTTGGGTGCTCCTTCGCAAACACTTGTGGCGTCGCGTCGGAACTTAGGGACCAGGACATGGGCGCAGTGAATAACGCGCCGGACCGGGACCCGTTTGCCTTTTGATGAGCAACGCGGATTATCGCACTATCGCAACTGGATCTGCAGTACGCAGCCGAATTTTCTGCAAGCCGGGTGCGATAATGCCGCTTTTCCCAGCGGACTTATTTCTTGGCATCTGAATCCGAACTCACCGAATTCCTGAAAAGCGTAGAAAAGCGGGCATTCAAACGCTCGATCTATCACGTCCGCAATGAGGAGTCGGCACTGGACATCGTGCAGGACAGCATGATGAAGCTGGCCGAACACTACGGGCACAAGCCCGTGGCAGAGTTGCCCATGTTGTTTCAGCGTATTTTGTCGAACTGCACGCTCGACTGGTTTCGACGGCAGAAGGTCCAAAACGCCTTGTTTTCCAACATGAGCGATTTTGAATCAGCCAATGAAGACGAAGATTTCAACCTACTGGAAAGCCTGGACGCATCGTCCGGATCCGATCTGGGTGAAAGCGCCGAAAGCATCACCGACCGGGCACAAACCTTGCGTAGTATCGAGGCTGAGATTCAGCAACTTCCAGGGCGTCAACGGGAAGCCTTCTTGATGCGTTATTGGGAGGAGATGGATGTGGCTGAGACGGCCGCTGCTATGGGCTGCTCACAAGGCAGTGTTAAAACACACTGCTCCAGGGCAGTTGCAGCGTTGAGCCATGCTTTGAGGGCAAAGGGGATTAAATTATGACTACACACGTGAGCAATCAATACCAAGCTGGCGCAGATGCATTTGGGAGATCTGTCGCGTTGCGTCTTGCCGAAGGTAGCGAGAGCCTCCCCCACGACATCGGCGAACGACTGAAAGCGGCCAGAGCCCAGGCTGTGGCCAAGCGCAAGGTTGTGAGCGCGCAGGTTGCCGAAGCGGTTTCTTACTCTGGCGGCGAAGCGGCATTGCAATTCGGCTCCGAAGACGGCGGATGGTGGAATCGCATTGCATCCTTTTTGCCGTTGCTCGCGCTGATTGCAGGACTGATTGCAATTACCGTGCTCCAGGATGAGGTCCGGATCCGAGAAGTTGCGGAAGTAGATGCCGAACTGCTGACAAATGAGCTGCCCCCGGCAGCTTTTACCGACCCCGGCTTTGCGCAATACGTCCGCGCCAATCAAGCACATTAGCAACGCAGATTTCATGCACTTCAGGGATAAATTGACTATGTCGTCTGGCGCTCCACGGAGCGTCGGTTTTTTTTGCGTTCTTGGCATGGTGCTTTGCGTGCTGTCCAATAGCGCCAGCTCTCAGTCAGCGACTGCCAGTGCACCGTCGGCTGCGGCAAAGCCGGCTCCGCTGCTGCTGTCGGACGAGCCCTGGGCTTCGCTCAGCAAGTCCCAGCGATTTGCCCTGTCTCCTCTGGAAAAATCATGGGCCGGGCTGAGTGAAGGTCAGCGGCACAAATGGCTCGCGATTGCCAAGAGTTACCCCGAGTTAGGAGTCCCCGAGCAGGAAAAGCTGCACAGCCACATGGCTGAATGGGCGGCGTTGTCCCCCAAAGACCGGGAGCTTGCGCGACTGAACTTTGCGCACACCAAAACGGTGGCAAAGTCCGATCTGTCTGCCAACTGGGAGGCTTACCAGGCGCTGAGTGACGATGAGCGCAAGAAGCTTGCACAGGGAGCAAAAGTCAAACCGGTGGGGGCTGCCGTTGCAGTCAAGCCGGTTGCCTCCGAAAAACTCACAGCAGTCCCGGTAACACGCCATACGCCGGAGCAGGAACGCGCCAATGCAGCCTCGCAAAAACCATTGAATCGCAACACGCTGCTACCGCAAAACGCGGCATCCAAGCCCGTGAATAGCGCGGATGCAGTGCCGCCGGCCACTCCGTACAAACCCTGATGGCGCCCGGTCTTTGGCGCCGCATGGCCTGCTGGGCCTACGAAGGCATTCTGCTTTTTGGTGTTGTCTTTATCGCCGGCTACCTGTTCGGCACATTGAGCCAGACTCGAAATGCCATGGACAACCGCAATGCATTGCAGGCATTTCTGTTCGTCATCTTTGGCATCTACTTTGTCTGGTTTTGGGCCAAGGGCCAAACTCTGGCCATGAAGACATGGAATATCCGCCTGGTAGACCGTGCCGGCAAAGCCGTTAGCCAAAGGCGGGCCTTGGGCCGCTATGTTTTGAGTTGGATCTGGTTTTTGCCGCCGCTGGTTGCTGCAACGCCTTTTAACCTTGGCGGCGCTGAAGTGGTGGTCATCGTATTGGGCTGGATTGCGGTGTGGGCCCTGCTTAGCCGCTTCCAGCCGCAAGGCCAGTTCTGGCATGACGTCTGGGCCGGAACACGCCTGATCAGCTCACCACCGCTCAGCCGATAAATCTTGCAATGAACGCCATGCCTCCACCGGGTGCAGCAGAGCCCGTTAACCCGCAAAAAGAACGCAAGGGCCTGAACCGTGTCTGGCACGCGGCAGGTTATTCGCTGGCCGGGCTGAATGCCGGCTTGGGCGAAACCGCATTTCGGCAGGAGGCCCTGGCCGCTGTGTTTTTGCTCCCCCTGTCTTACTGGTTAGGGACCAACTGGATGGAGACCGCCGTGTTGGCCGGAAGTGTGATTGCGCTGATGGTGGTGGAATTGCTGAACACCGCGATTGAAACCGCCATTGACCGGGTTGGGTTGGAGCGCCACGAACTCTCCAAGCGGGCCAAAGACATGGGCAGCGCGGCTGTGTTGCTTAGTTTGCTTTTCTGCGCCGGCGTCTGGCTTGCAGCCCTCTACCATCGACTGACATGAACGCACCTGCATTTTCCATTTGCGTGTACTGCGGCTCCAAACCTGGCACCGATCCCTTGTATGCCCAGGCCGCAGTAGATGTCGGCCAATGGATTGCAGCGCATGGCGGGCAGTTGGTGTATGGCGGCGGAAGCGGGGGCCTGATGGGCATCGTAGCCGACGCGACATTGGCTGCAGGCGGGCGCGTCGTGGGCATTATCCCCAAGGCTTTGGTGGAAAAAGAGTGGGCCCACCACGGGTGCACCGAACTCCACATCGTTGACAACATGCACGACCGCAAGCGCATGATGGCGGAGCGTGCAGACGCATTTGTTGCACTGCCTGGCGGCATTGGAACGCTGGAAGAACTATTTGAAGTGTGGACCTGGCGCCAGTTGGGTTACCACGACAAACCCATTGGGCTGCTCAATACAGCCGGCTATTACGACGGCTTGCTGGCGTTCCTGCACCATGCGGTCGCGCACCAATTCTTGGGTGATTGGCAAATGGGTCTGGTACAGGCCAGCGCGTCAACGCCGATCCTGCTTGGCAACCTGGTCCGATCTACCGGTTCGTCGCAGGCCACACACATGGATCAGATTTAGACGCTGGCTTGCATTGCCGGGCGTAACGATTTAGACCGCAGACTCGTCTTGTTCGCCGGTGCGAATGCGCACCACGCGCTCCACACTGGTCACAAAGATCTTCCCGTCCCCAATCTTGCCGGTGCGTGCAGCCTTGACAATGGCATCCACGCAGCGGTCCACGTCTTCGGTCTTGACCACGGCTTCGATCTTTACTTTGGGTAAAAAATCAACCACGTACTCAGCGCCCCGGTACAGTTCGGTATGACCCTTCTGACGGCCAAAGCCCTTGACTTCAGTAACGGTCAAACCAGTTACGCCGCAGGCGGCCAAAGCTTCGCGAACCTCTTCGAGTTTGAATGGCTTAACGACGGCAGTTATTTGTTTCATCAATAATTCCAGGAAAAATCAGGCTCTAAAGCGGTTGGTAATAGGATACCGCCAATCTTTGCCGAAACTGCGGTGGGTTACCCGAATACCCACGGGTGCCTGACGCCGCTTGTACTCGTTGATCTTTATGAGGCGCGTCACCTTCTCCACGTCTTCTTTGGCAAAGCCATCCGCAACGATGGACTCAATGCTCTCGTCATTTTCCATATAGCGTTCCAGGATGGCATCCAAAATATCATAGGGTGGCAGGCTGTCTTGATCCGTCTGGTCCGGGCGCAGCTCTGCACTGGGTGGCCGAGTAATGATGCGGTCCGGGATGGGATTGGCACAGGTACCGTACGGGTCGTTCGCATTGCGCCAACGCGCCAGCTTGAAAACCTGGGTCTTGGCCAAATCCTTGATCACGGCAAAGCCACCCGCCATGTCCCCGTACAGGGTGCAATAGCCCGTCGCCATCTCCGACTTGTTGCCGGTGGTCAGCACAATGCTGCCGAATTTGTTGCTCAGCGCCATCAGCAAGGTACCGCGGATGCGGGCCTGTATGTTTTCTTCGGTGGCATCCAGCGCCAGACCAGCAAACTCGCCCGCCAGCGATGCCTTGAAGGCCTCGAACTCGGGCACGATGGAAATCTCGTCATAACGAACGCCCATGCGGTGCGCCATCTCACGGGCGTCCAGCCAACTGATGTCTGCGGTATAGGGCGAGGGCATCATGACCGTACGCACCTTATCGGCACCCAGTGCGTCCACCGCCACAGCCAGGACAAGGGCCGAGTCAATACCGCCGGACAAGCCCAGCAACACGCCGGGGAAGCCATTCTTGCCAATGTAATCATGCACTCCCAACACCAGCGCGTCCCACAGGTCGGCCTCGGGGCTGCGCACCGGTTCCGTAGTACCGGCAAGCAGCACGCCGGTAGCGCCCTGCTCCGCCTGCAAACCAAACAGTTCCTCCCTGAAACTGCTGGCCCGGCCGGCCAGGGACGCATCGGCATTCAGTGCAAACGAATGGCCTTCAAAAACCACTTCATCCTGGCCGCCCACCAGATGGGCGTAGACCAATGGCAGCCCAGTGGCCTGCACACGCAGTGCCATCACGGCCTCGCGCTCATAGCCCTTGCCAACGTGAAAGGGTGAGGCATTGATGACAGCCAGCATCTGCGCGCCGGCCTCCTTGGCCAGCTGTGCCGGCTCCTCAAACCAGGCGTCTTCACAAATCAGCAGTCCCACGCGCACCCGATCAGCGCCCTCGCCGGCCTCAAATACACACACGCCACCGCCCGGACTGAAATAGCGCCGCTCATCAAAAACCTGGTAATTGGGCAGTTGCCGCTTGGCATAGCTCGCCACCACCTTCCCTTCGCGCAGCACGCTGGCTGCGTTGAAGCGGCGCTGCGTGGA
>CANBTQ010000158.1 GCA_947372425.1 Comamonadaceae bacterium
GACTGGGCCACTCTGAGCGGAACCGTGCGCGCCTGCCAGGCCTGCGGCCTGTGTGCCGGGCGCCAGCACACCACGCTGCTGGCACCGGCAGAACCCTTGCTGACCTGCGACTGGATGGTGGTGGGCGATGTGCCCGACGAAGACGAAGACCACGCAGGCGCACCCTTTGCCGGGGCCGATGGGCTGCTGCTGGCCAACATGCTGCGCGCCCTGGGCCTGCAGCGTGCCAATCCCTTGCCGTCGGCCGCACCGGTGGCCGGCAACGCAGCGCCGGCGCTGCGTGCCTATGTCAGCAATGTGCTGAAGTGCCATCCGGCGCGCGGCGCCATGGTGCAGGCGGCGGAGCTGGCGCAGTGCGCCGGCTATCTGCAACGCGAGATCGCGCTGGTGCAACCCAAGCTCATTCTCTCCATGGGGCGTTTTGCCAACCAGCTGCTGCTGGGGGAGACGCCGGAGCAGGCCGCACTGCCGTTGGGCAAACTGCGCGGCACGCTGCACCGCTACCAGGGTGTGCCGGTGGTGGTGACCTATCACCCCAAAACCCTGATGCGCAACAGCGCCGACAAGGCCAAGGCCTGGGCCGATCTGTGCCTGGCTGCAACTAAACTTGAAACATGACCTTTACTGAACAACTGCGCAAGGCCGAGCGCACCAACGGCTCTCTTCTGTGTGTGGGCCTGGATCCGGAGCCCGCCAAGTTTCCCGGCGCGATGCGCGGCGATGTGTCCAAGATCTATGACTTTTGCGCGGCCATCGTCGATGCCACTGCCGACCTGGTGATTGCCTTCAAGCCGCAGATCGCCTACTTTGCCGCCCATGGCGCCGAGGCCCAGCTGGAGCGTCTGATGGCCCACATGCGCAAGACCGCGCCGGACGTGCCGGTGATTCTGGATGCCAAGCGCGGCGACATCGGCAGCACCGCCGAGCAATACGCCAAGGAAGCCTTTGAGCGCTATGGCGCCGACTGCGTCACGCTGTCACCCTTCATGGGTTTTGACTCGGTGCAGCCCTACCTCAAGTACCACGGCAAGGGCGCCTTTTTGTTGTGCCGCACCTCCAACCCCGGCGGTGACGATTTGCAGAACCAGCGCCTGGCCGATCTGGCCGGGCAGCCGACGCTGTTTGAGCACATCGCCTCCCTGGTGCAAGGCCCGTGGAATCTGAACGGCCAGCTCGGGCTGGTGGTGGGTGCCACCCGGCCGGCCGAGATCGAGCGCGTGCGCGCGGTGGCCCCGAGCGTGCCCTTGCTGATCCCCGGCGTGGGTGCGCAGGGCGGCGATGCAGTGGCCACGGTGCGGGCCGGTTACCGCGCAGCCAACGGCGAAACCACGGCGCCGATTGTGGTCAATTCATCGCGCGCCGTGCTGTATGCCTCGGGTGGTGCAGACTTTGTACAGGCCGCGCGCGCAGCAGCCATCGCCACACGCGAGCAACTGCGCGCTGCACAAGCCGCATAGCGTCCACCAAGCTGGCGCGCGGATCCCCGCGCATCGCCCACCCCTGTGTAACAAGGCACACCATGATTGATCTCTACACCGCCGCCACGCCCAACGGGCACAAGGTCTCGATTGCGCTGGAGGAACTGGCGCTGCCTTACACGCTGAAGGTGCTGGACTTTGCCAAGAACGAACAGAAACAGCCGGCCTTTCTGGCGATCAACCCGAACGGCCGCATCCCGGCCATCGTGGACCGTGCGGAAGATGACTTTGCCGTGTTCGAGTCGGGCGCCATTCTGATCTACCTGGCCGAGAAGACCGGGCAGCTGATGCCGTCCGACGCCAAGAGCCGCTCCCGCGTGCTGCAGTGGCTGATGTTCCAGATGGGCGGCATCGGCCCCATGATGGGCCAGGCCAATGTGTTCTTCCGCTACTTTCCCGAGAAGATACAGCCGGCCATCGACCGCTACCAGGGCGAGAGCAAGCGGCTGTTCCGCGTGCTGGACGCTCACCTGAAAGACCACGAGTACCTGGCCGGCGATTACTCGATTGCCGACATTGCCAACTGGGCCTGGGTGCGCACGCACAAGTGGTCGGGTGTGGCCGTGGAGGACCTGCCGCATCTGCAGCGCTGGCTGGACGCCATCCGGCAAAGGCCCGCCGTGCAGCGCGGTCTGCTGGCGCCGCCCTCGGAGCGCGACCTGACGCGCGACGACAACGAAGAAGCCGCGCGCAAGTTTTCCGAAGCGGCGCGCACCATGGTGGAAATGGGGCAGAGCAAAACATGAAACTCCTGAGCGCCCACCGCGCCCCCAATCCGCGCCGCGTGCTGATGTTCATTGCCGAAAAAGGCATCACCGGCATCGAAGTGAGCAATGTCGACCTGAATGCCGGTGCGCACCGCACGCCGGAGTTTCTGGCCAAGAGCCCGCTGGCCAAGGTGCCGGCGCTGGAACTGGACGACGGCCGTGTGCTGACCGAAACCCGTGCCATCTGCACGTACCTGGAAGGCCTGCATCCCGAGCCCAATCTGTTGGGGGCAGATGCCACCGAGCGCGCCTTCATCGAGATGGCCGACCGGCGCGTGGAGATGACGCTGCTACTGCAGATTGCCAACGCCATCCGCCACACCCACCCGGGCCTGGCCGCCCTGGAGCAGCCCCAGTTTGCCGACTTTGGCGCCTCGCAGGCGCAGAAGCTGCGCGCCACGGCCGCCGTGTTTGACCAGCTCTTGCAGCAGCAGGAATGGATGGCGGGCCAGCGCTTCACCATCGCCGACATCACCGCGTTTTGCGCGCTGGAATTTGCGCGCGGGCTGATGAAGTTTGTGCCGGGGGAGGCTGGTCTGCATGCCCTGCAGGCCTGGCGTGACAAGGTGCAGGCGCGGCCTGCCGCGAAGGCGGTGTGAACCCCTACCATTTGTAAGTAATTGCAATAGTTACGGGAAGAAAGCGCTTTCTCCCATAAGCTCCCCGGGAATTGCCTGAAGAACACAGGCTCATTCAGGGGAACGATTTGCACGATGCAACAGGTGCCTTAGACACCGCCATCACCATGGAAGCGCCGCAAGGCGACCGGTCCCATCTGCCCGGCCTGGCAGCGGCCGCATTGGCTTCGGCGGCGCTGGCTGCCTGCGGCGGAGGCGGGGGCGGCGGCAGCAGCGGCAACCCCAGCAACCCCAGTTCGGCCTACGCCTATTCCGCACCGCAAACCGAAGACGACGCCGCGCGCTTCTTGCTGCAGGCGCAGTTCCACGCCAGTCGGGCCGATATTGCCGCGGTGACGTCGGCGGGCTATGCCGCTTGGCTGCAGGCGCAGATCACCAGCACCAACAGCCTGTCGGGCTGGGACTGGCTGAAAAGCGTGGCCATTTATGACAACGTGGGTGCCACGGGGCCCTACTACTACTTCAGCACCGGGCCTGGTGACAACATGATCTGGAACCAGCTGATCACTGCGCCGGATGGCCCGCGTCGGCGCATGGCGCTGGCGCTGTCGGAAATCTTTGTTGTCTCCATGAACCCGATGACGGGCTACTGGCCTTGTTACGTCACGGCCGGCTATTGGGACATTCTGTGCGCCAACGCCTTTGGCAATTACCGCACCCTGCTGGAGGCCATCACGCTGAACCTGGCCATGGGTAACTTCCTGAACACCCGGGGCAACAAGAAGGCCGACGGCAATGGCAGCGCGCCCGATGAAAACTATGCGCGCGAGGTGATGCAGCTGTTTTCCATCGGCCTGGTGCAGCTGAACATGGACGGCACACCGGTGCTCAATGGCGGCGCGACAGTGGACACCTACAGCAATACCGATGTGTCGCAGCTAGCACAAGTCTTCACCGGCTATGACTACGATTCCGGTGCAGATATTCCGTTTGCGTCGGTGCTGAATGGCGGTAGTACCAATAGCGTGCCCCAGACCACCGGCTCCCGCTTGCCCATGATTCAGCGCAGCAGTGGCTTTTACCACTCGCCCGAGGAAGTCAACTTCTTGGGTGCAAAAATCGACAAAAATACGTCGCCGTCTGTGGCGCTGACCAAGGCGCTGGACACCTTGTTCAACCACGCCAATACGGCACCCTTCATCAGCAAGCAACTGATACAGCGCCTGATCACCAGCAACCCCACGCCGGCCTATGTGCAGCGGGTGGCGCAGGTGTTTGCCAACAATGGACGCGGTGTGCGGGGGGATCTGGCCGCCGTGTTCACCGCCATCCTGCAGGACGACGAGGCACGCGCACCCAGCGGCGTCGTGTCGCTGCAGTTCGGCAAGCTGCGCGAACCCATGCTGCGTCTGGTGCAATGGGCGCGCACCTTTAACGCGACCTCCAAATCCGGCCACTACGACATTGGCGACACCAGCGACGCGGCCAGCAAACTGGGTCAAAGCCCGCTGCGTTCTCCGACCGTGTTCAACTTCTTCCGCCCCGGCTATGTGCCCTCGTCCACCACGCCGGCGAACATGGTGGCGCCCGAATTCCAATTGGTTAACGAAGTCAGCGTGGCCGGCTATCTGAACTACATGCAGGGCACGGCGATCAGCGCCACCTACAACCCAAGCGCAACCCCGCCGGTGAATACCGGCGGCGATCTGTTTGCGGATTACGCCAACACCAACAACAATTTGATCGCACTGGCCGAGAGCCCGTCGGCCGCCGTCCCGAGCAAGTTGGTGGACGAAATCAATTTGCTGCTTGCTGCGCGCCAGTTGTCCAGTGCCACCACCAGCCTGATCACCCAGACGGTGGGTGCCATGGCCGGCACCGTGATCGGCAATACGACGACCACCGCGAGCAATCTGCGCAACCGGGTCTATGCCGCCGTGCTGATGGTCATGGCCTCACCCGAATACCTCATACAGAAATAAGGACCGGCCATGTATTTGCTCAAACCCGAACTGCACAGCCGCCGCGCCTTTCTGAAGCGTTCGGCGCAACTGGCCGTCACCGGCACGGCGCTGCCGTTTGCACTCAACCTGGCCGCTGTGGGCGAGGCTGCCGCCTTCAACGCCACCAACGCGGCCGGGGCGGGTGACTACAAGGCCCTGGTGTGTGTCTTTTTTTACGGTGGCAATGACTTTGCCAACACCGTGGTGCCGGTGGACAGCACCAATTACGCGCTGTACAACACGATTCGCCAGGGCACTGCCGGCATTGCGCTGGACCAAGCGACGATGCTGGCCGCCAGCGCCTTGAATCCGACCACACCGGCGGCGTTTTCGGCCGGTATGAGCCAGCCCAGTTTTGCATTCAACCCCACCATGACCGGCCTTGCCGGTCTGTTCAATACCGGCAAGGCGGCGGTGCAACTCAACGTGGGGCCCTTGATCGTGCCGCTGACGCGCGACCAGTACAACAGCAGCAACCACGCGCTCTATCCGCGCCCGCCCCAGCTGTTCTCGCACAACGACCAGCAGTCCACCTGGCAGGCCTCCAGCCCGGAAGGCGCCAAGAAGGGCTGGGGTGGCAATATGGGTGATCTGGCCTTGCCGATCAACTCCGGCCTGTCCGTCGATAGCGCCACCTTCAGCTGCATGTCGGTCACCGGCAACGCGGTGTTTCTGTCGGGTGACTCGGCGGTGCAATACCAGGTCGGAACGGGCGGGGCGATTGCCATCAGTTCGGCGGTTCCCAGCAGCAATATCTACGGCTCCAGTGCCAGCGGCAAACGTGTCAGCGACGCCATCAACACCATGTTGAACCAGACGCGCAACCACGCGCTGGAAAACGAATACACCAAGGTCTCCAAGCGTTCCATGAAGGCGCAAGGCACGGTCAAAAGCGCCATCGCGCTGGCCAACGGCGCCACCGTGGCGGGGTCGGCGGCGGCACTGGCGCGCTTCAATGTGAACGAGAGCCTGATGAACCAACTCAAGACAGTGGCGCAGCTCATCATCGGGCGTGACACCCTGGGCGTGAAGCGCCAGGTGTTCCTGGTCTCCATTGGCGGCTTTGACACGCACGACTACCTGATTCGCGACCACGGGCCCCTGATGGGCAAGGTCAGCGCTGCCATGACGGCCTTCCAAACGGCCATGACCGATCTGGGCATTGCCGACAAGGTCACCAGCTTTACCGCCTCGGACTTCGGCCGCACCCTGGCCTCCAATGGCGACGGCTCGGACCACGGCTGGGGCAGCCACCATATCGTGGTGGGCGGTGCCGTCAATGGCCAGAAGTTTTATGGCACGGCACCTCCCATCAGCACCAGCGACACCAAGAGCAACGGCGTCTACAACCAGGCCAATTTGTGGCATGTGGGCCAGGGCCGCCTGCTGCCCACGACCTCGGTGGACCAGTACGGCGCCACCATGGCCAAATGGTTTGGCGTGGCCGAGTCCGAGATGACGCAGGTGTTTCCCAACATCGGCAACTTCGCCGGCACCAGTACCTACGCCAACAGCTATATGGGTTTTATGCAGCCCTAGGGGCGCCAATTTCGCGGCCAGCCGCCCCTTGCGGGGCAGCCTAGCCCGCGCAGTGGAGGCGTCTATTTAATTGGCAATCACCCGCTCGGTAAAGCCCTGCAGATAGTCGCTGAGACGCTCGGCCCCGGCAACCGCTGCGACCGCATCGCCGGATGCAATGCCTTCGGCCAGTTGCAAATGCGCGGCCGCGCCCTCGGTGGTATCGCCGGCATGGCGGTAGGCGTACCAGAAGCGCCTGCACTGCACGATCAGCGGCACCACGGCCTTGACGGCGGACGGGTTCTGGCTGGCGGCGTGGTTGACGCGGTCCAGGTCGATATCGGCCTGCATGTAATCTTCCAGCCTGTCTGCCGCTGCCGCTTTCACCATGCGTTGGGCACAGAGCACGATGTCCTTGCGCTGCTGCGCGCTGGCGCGCCGGGCCGAGCAGGCGGCTATCAGGCTCTCCAGCACGCGCCGGGTCTGCACCACATCCAGATGGTCGGCCAGGTCGATGGCGGAGATCAGCAGGCCGCGCCGGGGTTGCTGCACGATCAGGCCGGTGGAGACCATGCGCAGCAGGGCCTCGCGCAGCGGCGTGCGCCCGAGCTGCGTGCGCGCCACCAGCTCGGCCTCCACCACCTGCGCACCGGGCTGCAGCTGCAACGTGGAGATCAGGGTTTCCAGCGTGTCGTAAGCAACATCGGCGGCGCGGCGCTTGGGCGCTTGGGCAGAAACGGGTTTTTTTGTCGTGGCCATGGCGGGGATTTCACATCTGCGTTAATATATTAACAACATATTTAACCCACCCCCTGGAGCATCGCATGAAAAACACCCCCTGGCAAGGCATCTTCCCCGCCATCACCACCAAGATCAACGCCGACGAGAGCATTGACGCCGAGGGCACGGCACGCCACATCG
>CANBTQ010000159.1 GCA_947372425.1 Comamonadaceae bacterium
GAGCTGCTTGATACCCAGGGAGATGCGCTCGCGGTCCACGTCCACGGCCAGCACCAGGGCTTCAACTTCTTGACCCTTCTTGTACTCGCGCACGGCCACTTCGCCGGACTCGTTCCAGGACAGGTCGGACAGGTGCACCAGGCCGTCGATACCGGCAGCCAGGCCGACAAACACGCCGAAGTCGGTGATGGACTTGATGGGGCCCTTCACGCGGTCGCCGCGCTTGGTGTTCTGGGCAAATTCTTGCCAAGGGTTGGCCTTGCATTGCTTCATGCCCAGGGAGATGCGGCGCTTGTCTTCGTCGATTTCCAGAACCATGACTTCGACTTCGTCGCCCAGGGCAACGATCTTCGAGGGAGCCACGTTCTTGTTGGTCCAGTCCATTTCGGACACGTGGACCAGGCCTTCGATTCCGGGTTCGAGTTCCACAAATGCGCCGTAATCGGCGATGTTGGTGATCTTGCCGAACATGCGCGTACCTTGGGGGTAGCGGCGGTTGACGCCCATCCAGGGATCATCACCCATTTGCTTGAGACCCAGGGAGACACGGTTTTTCTCGGTGTCAAACTTGAGAATCTTGGCGGTGATTTCCTGACCGGCTTGCACCACTTCAGAGGGGTGACGGACACGACGCCAGGCCATGTCGGTTATGTGCAGCAGGCCGTCGATACCGCCCAGGTCCACGAATGCACCGTATTCGGTGATGTTCTTGACCACGCCTTGCACCACAGAACCTTCTTTGAGGGTGTGCATCAGCTTGGCGCGCTCTTCGCCCATGGAGGCTTCGACCACCGCACGGCGGGACAGCACAACGTTGTTGCGCTTGCGGTCCAGCTTGATGACCTTGAATTCCATGGTCTTGTTTTCGTACGGGGACAGATCCTTGGTAGGACGTGTGTCGACCAACGAACCGGGCAGGAAGGCGCGGATGCCATTGACCAAAACGGTCAGGCCGCCCTTGACCTTGCCGGAGGTGGTGCCGGTCACGAATTCGCCGGATTCCAGGGCCTTTTCCAGGCTCATCCAGGAAGCCAGACGCTTGGCCTTGTCACGCGACAGGATGGTGTCGCCGTAACCGTTTTCGACGGAGTCGATGGCGACGGAAACGAAGTCGCCGACTTGGACTTCGAGCTCGCCCTTGTCGCTCTTGAATTCTTCGATTGGCACGTAGGCTTCAGACTTGAGGCCGGCGTTGACAACGACAAAGCTGTGCTCGATGCGCACGACTTCGGCGGTGATGACTTCACCGGTGCGCATTTCCGAGCGTTGCAGGGATTCTTCAAATAGGGCTGCGAAAGATTCTGACATGTGTTTTGTGGCTCGCGCCACGGGGTTAAGTTATCGAACCCCAGTGCCGGTGCGCTGTCGCGCGAGAGGAGCGCTGGGGACCAAAATTGCAAAGCCGCAAGGCCTTGCTTGTCACCAATCAAGCGGACTTGAAAGGTTGTTTGCCTTGCCACCATTCAAGAACGATTTCAACGGAGGCTTGCACCGTCAAATCCGAGTTGTCCAGGAGCTTGGCATCGACTGCGGGCTTCAAGGGCGCAACGCTACGGGAGGTGTCCCGTGCGTCGCGCGCCTCTAGGTCTGCGCGAAGACTGTCGAGTGTAGCGGGGATTCCCTTTGAAATCAACTGCTTATAGCGTCGCTCCGCCCGGCAAGCGGCGCTTGCCGTGAGGAATACCTTAAGTGGCGCGGTGGGGAAGATGACGGTACCCATATCGCGCCCGTCGGCCACGAGGCCGGGCAGCTTGCGAAAGCTGCGTTGGAAGTCGACCAGGGCCTCGCGCACCATGGGGAAGGCGGACACCCGCGAGGCATTCATCCCGGCTTCTTCGGTACGGATGGCCTCGCTGACGTCTTCGCCGTCCAGCAGGATGTGGCTGCCTTCAAAACGGATGGGCAAGGCGCGCACGATGTCTGCAATTTGTTGCTGATGGGCTATTTCCAATGCCACCGAGGCCCGGATGGCTGCGAGTCCCGTGATGCGGTAGAGCGAGCCGGAGTCCAGAAAGTGGTAGCCCAGCTTTTCCGCCAAGGCGGCTGCCAGCGTCCCCTTGCCCGATGCCGTGGGGCCATCCATGCACAGCACCGGAATGGCTTCGGTGGCCGCATCAGCGACCGAGAACAGTGTCTCAAAGTAATCCGGGAAGGTTTTGGCCACGCATTTGGGGTCTTCAATGCGCACCGGAATAGCGGCCGCATTGAACGCAGCCAGTGAGAAGCACATGGCAATGCGGTGGTCGTCATAGGTGTGGATGCTTGCGGCTTTCCAGGCGTCAGCATCCTGAGGGGGGGTGACTTCGATAAAGTCCGCACCTTCGACCACGGTGGCACCGAGCTTGCGCAATTCGGTCGCCATGGCGGCGATACGGTCGGTCTCTTTGACACGCCAACTGGCGATGCTGCGCAGGCAGGTGGTGCCGTCGGCATACAGGGCCATCACTGCCAGTGTCATGGCGGCATCGGGTATGTGGTTGCAGTCCAGCTCGATGGCCTTGAGCGGCCACTGCCCGCGACGGATATGCAGCCAGTTGGGGCCGCTTTCGACCACCGCACCCATCTGTCGCGCAGCGTCGATAAAACGGATGTCACCCTGAATGGAATTGGCGCCAACGCCCTGCACCCGGATGCCACTTTGCCCGCCAACGCTGTTGGCGATGGCACCCAGTGCGATGAAGTAACTGGCGCTGGAGGCATCGGCCTCCACGTGCAGAACACCCGGCGAGCGTAGGCTGCAGCCGGCAGGTATGGTGAACCGTTGCCAGCCGTCGCGTTGCACGTGCACGCCAAAGCGGGCCAGCAAATTCAGGGTGATTTCGATGTAGGGGCGGGAAATCAGCTCACCCACCACCTCAATGACAATATTCTTTTCAGCAACCAGCGGCAGCGCCATCAGCAGTGCAGTCAGGAACTGGCTGGATACATCGCCGCGCACCTGGATCGGCTCCTCTACGCGCAACACCGGCGTGCCAATCCGCAGCGGCGGGAAGCCTTCCTGGCCCAGGTAATCGATGCGGCAACCCAGCTGGCGCAGCGCATCCACCAGGTCTCCAATGGGGCGTTCGTGCATGCGCGGGATACCACCCAGCTCATAGTCTCCACCCAACACCGCCAGGGCGGCGGTGAGCGGACGCATGGCCGTACCGGCATTGCCCAAAAACAGATTGGCCTTGATGGTGCTGAGTTTGCCGCTCAAACCGGTGATGTGTACCGTGGAGCCTTCCTGCCGAATGGCACAGCCCAGTGAACGCAGCGCCACCAACATGACGCGGGTGTCATCGCTGCCAAGCAGGTCATGAATGGTGGTGACGCCCTCGCAGAGTGCGGCCAACAGCAGCACCCGGTTGGAAATGCTTTTGGAGCCCGGCAGGGTCACGCTGCCGGCAGCGGCGCGCAGGTGGGGCAGATCGAGAAATTCGGTGGAATACATCAGGTTTTGTTCTTGGAGTTCATGCTCCATTGGGACCGGGTCATGCTGGCCTGTTCAATCAGGCCTTCCAGGGCTTGTGGGTTTTCGCTGGAAATCATCAGTTCCAGTGCGTGCAGATTGCGTTGAAAGATCTGGCTTTGCGCCAGCAACTCTTCGCGGTTGGAAAGCAGGATGTCGCGCCAGATGCGGGGATCACTGGCAGCGATGCGGGTGAAGTCCCGGAATCCGGGGCCCGCCAACGACAGGTAGTCCTGCCCCTGGGCTTGTCCGGATACGGCATTCATGAGGGCAAACGCAATCAGGTGGGGCAGGTGGCTCACCGCTGCATAGGCGGCATCGTGTTGCTCAGGCGTCATGGTCAATACCTTGCAGCCCAGGCGGCTCCAGAGGTCAATGGCCTTTTGCAGCTGGGGTGCCAAGGTGCGTTCTATCGGCGTCAGGATCACCTGCCGCCCGGAGTACAAATCGACGTCGGCATTCTCGACGCCGGAGACTTCCTTGCCCGCTATCGGGTGTGCCGGCACAAACAGGCCTACATGCTCACGCAGGGCGCGCCGCGCGGCATCAATCACGTCACGCTTGGTAGACCCCACGTCCATGATCAGCATATCGGGTGTGACCAGGTGCTTGATGGACTTGAAGGTGGCCTCGGTTGCGGACACCGGAACGGCGATCAGAACGATATCGGCACCGGAGACGGCCAACAGAGCCGAGGGGGCTTCGATGTCGATGATGCCCATTTGACGTGCCCGCTCGGTGGTGCTGGGGGACTTGCTGTAGCCCACCACCCGTTTGACCAGGCCTGCACGTTTGAGTGCCAGGGCAAAGGAGCCGCCCATCAATCCGCAGCCTATGAGTCCGAGTTGTTCAAACATGGGTATTCCTGTGCAACAGTCGCTTAGTCGGCCAAGGGATAGGTGCCCAGAACCTTGTAGAAGGCGCAAATTCCGCGCAAGTCCTGCAGTGCAGCCGCCACATTGGGTTCGGACGGATGGCCCTGCAAGTCAATGTAGAAGAAATACTCCCACTGGCCGGAGCGTGCCGGGCGCGACTCGAAGCGCGTCATGGACACGCCATGCAGCTTGAGCGGAACCAGCATATCGTGCACCGCACCGGGTTTGTTGGGAACCGATACCACCAGGCTGGTGCAGTCCTTGCCGCTTGCCTGCGGTGCGGGCATGACGGCCGGCAGGCAGACCATGACAAAACGGGTGCGGTTAAAAGCTTCGTCCTGTATCGCCTGTGCAGCAATGTGCAGGCCGAACTCGGCTCCGGCGCGTTCGCTGGCAATGGCGGCCCAGGCAGGGTGTTCGGAGGCCAGGCGTGCGCCCTCGGCATTGCTGGACACAGCCCGACGCTCGGCGTTTGGCAGGTGCGTGGAAAGCCATTGCTGGCACTGCGCCAGCGCCTGCGGGTGGGCCAGCACGACTTCAATGGCGTCGAGCGACGCTTGGGTACGCAACAAATGGTGGCGTACCAGCAAGCTGATTTCGCCCACGATGTGCAGCGGCGAATTCAGCAGCAGATCGAGCGAGCGGGTCACCACGCCTTCGGTGCTGTTTTCTACCGGGATCACGCCGAACTCTGCCGCGCCGGAGGTGGCCGCGTGGAACACCTCGTCAAAATTGTTGCAGGGCACGTGCTGGATGCTGGAGCCGAAAAAGCGCAATGCCGCTTCTTCGCTGTAGGTTCCCTTGGGGCCCAGATAGGCGACACGCTGGGGCGCCTCCAGGGCGCGGCAGGCCGACATGATTTCACGCCAGATCAGTGCCAGGCTGGAGTCCTTGATCGGGCCCTGGTTGGCCTTTTGCAGGCCGTGGATGACTTGTGCTTCGCGCTCCGGACGGAACACGGGCGAACCATCGTGGCGCTTGAGTTCCCCGACTTCGTTGGCCAGCGCGGCGCGGCGGTTCAGCGCCGATAGCAGTTCCTGATCCACCGAGTCAATCAGGATGCGCAATTCGGAAAGCGTTTTGCTCATGGGGCTTTATCCGTGGGACCGTTCAAACTCATGCATGTACGCCGTCAGGGCTTGCACCCCGGCCAGCGGCATGGCGTTGTAAATGCTGGCACGCATGCCGCCTACCGATTTGTGGCCCTTGAGCTGCAACAGGCCAGCTTCTCTCGCACCCGCCAGGAAGGCATCGTTCAGCGACTCGTCGCGCAGGAAGAAGGGCACATTCATGCGCGAGCGGCAATCCTGCTGCACCTTGTTGAAATACAGACCGGAGCCATCAATCGCCTGGTACAGCAAGTCGGCTTTGGCTAGATTGGCTGCTTCCAGTGCGGCAATGCCGCCCTGGCGCTTGAGCCATTGGAAGGTCAGCCCGGCCATGTAGATGGAGTAGGTGGGCGGCGTGTTGTACATCGAATCGTTCTTTGCCACCGTCTGGTAGTTGAACGCGCTGGGGCAGATGTCCAGGGCATGGCCCAGCAGGTCTTCACGCACTACCACCAGGGTCAGGCCGGCTGGCCCCAGATTCTTTTGCGCGCCGCCAAAGGCAAGGCCCACGCGGCTCCAGTCCACGCTGCGCGAGGCCACGTGCGAGGAAAAGTCAATCACCAGTTCGGCATCCGAACCCAGTGCCTTCAGATCGGGCAGGGTGTGGTACTCCACGCCGTTGATGGTTTCGTTGGAGCAGATGTGCACATAGCTGGCACCCGCGCTGAGCTGCCAACTGCTGGCGTCGGGAATGCTGACAAAGCCATCGGCCTTGCCTGTAGCTGCCAGGCCGGTGCGGCAATACTTTGCGGCTTCCGCGTGGGATTTTTCGCTCCAGCTGCCGGTCACCACAAAGTCCGCAAGTCCCTTGCCCGAGGCGTCTTCTTTCAGGGCGCTCAGGTTGAGCGGAACAAGGGCGTTTTCTGCCAGGCCACCGCCTTGCATGAACAGGATCTTGTAGTTGGCGGGGACGGCCAGCAGTTCGCGCAGATCGGCTTCAGCCTGGGTATAGATGGACAGAAATTCCTTGCCACGGTGGCTCATTTCCATCACGCCCATGCCGCAGCGCTTGCCGCTCGCATCCGGCCAATTCAGCATTTCATCGGCAGCCTGGGCCAGCACTTCCTCGGGCATGGCCGCCGGTCCGGCGGAAAAGTTATAGGGGCGGTTCATCTCGCTGGGCATCAAACGGTTTCGTCTCCCGGTGCGTCCTCCGCAGGACCTTCTTCGGCGTCGCTGGCTTGGGCATCGTTTTCCACAATGCGCTGCAGGCCGCTCAGCTTGGCGCCTTCGTCCAGCGCCATCAGTGTCACGCCCTGCGTGGCGCGGCCCATCTCGCGGATCTCGCTGACCCGGGTGCGCACCAGCACACCCTTGTCGGTGATCAGCATGATTTCGTCATCCACATGGACCAGGGTGGCGGCAACCACCTTGCCGTTGCGCTCGGACTGCTGGATGGCAATCATGCCCTTGGTGCCACGGCCGTGGCGCGTGTATTCGGTGATGCTGGTGCGTTTGCCGTAGCCGTTCAGCGTGGCGGTCAGCACGCTTTGTTGCTCGTCTTCGGCGACCAGCATGGCAATAACGCTTTGGCCATCGTCGAGCATCATGCCGCGCACGCCGCGGGCATTGCGGCCCATGGGGCGCACATCGTTTTCGTCAAAGCGTACAGCCTTGCCGCCGTCGCTGAACAGCATCACATCGTGCTTGCCGTCGGTCAGTGCAGCGCCGATCAGGAAGTCGCCCGGGTCCAGGTCCACGGCAATGATGCCGGCCTTGCGCGGGTTGCTGAATTCGTTGAGCGCGGTCTTCTTGACCGTGCCCATGCTGGTGCCCATGAACACATACTGGTCGGCGGGGAAGCT
>CANBTQ010000160.1 GCA_947372425.1 Comamonadaceae bacterium
CGTCCTGTTGCGGCGCCAGGCCACCGGCATAGCGGCTGCGTGCGATCTGCTCCAGGCGCTGCATCAGGCCCAGCACTTCGCGGCTGAGCTGGGCATTGCGCTGCAGAAAATACAGCTGCGCATAGCCCAGCTTGATGCGCGCGGCCACGTCCAGCCACACGGTTTGTACCTGGGCCTCGGAGCCCTGGGCCGCGAGTTCGGCTTGTTCGTGTTTGAGGGCGCGCGTGCCAAACCACGGCAGCTCCTGGGTAAAGGTGTAGCGCGTGCTGGCCACGTCACTGGGCCACAGCGTGGGGTTTTGCGCGCCCATCTTGGTGACGTCCTGCAGTTCCAGCTTAAAGCGCGGGTCCGGCAGGGCATCGGCCTGTTCTATGCGCTGCTGTGCTGCCACAGCGTCAAAGCGCATACTGGCCACATCCGGGTTATTGGCCCGGGCAACGGCCAGCAGCGACTCCACATCGGCACCGGGCAGCGCGCCGCCCGGTGCGTTCTGGGCCATGGCCGCCAGGGCGCTCAAGCCCAGCGCAAGCACCAGCAGGCGTTTCATTTGGCGTGCTCCAGGGACTCGATCAGCATCGCATCGCCCTGCATCTTCACGGTAAAGCGCACCGTATCGCCGGGCTTGAAGCCCTTGAGCACAGACGCATTCGTCACCTTGTAGGGCATGGTCATGGCATCCATGCCCATGCTCTTCATGGCCTCGTGCTTCAAGGTGACCTGGGCTTTTTCGGGCGCCAGCTTGGTGATTTCTCCACGCACCCACTCCGGTGCGGCCCATACGGAAGTGGCGCAGACCAGCGCCAAAGACAGAATCCAGCGTTTCATGTGTTTCTCCTGACAAGACGAGCCGAAAGGCTCGGATCAACCGTTGCAGCACACTGCAGACGGACCTATGGCGTAGGTGTCAGGAAATCGGCGGCTTGACGTCGCGCGCCGGGTCGGCGCTGACGAAGCGGCTGCTGCGTGTAAGCGGCAGCGCTTGCGGGATGGCGGCAACGGCCAACACCACAGGGGAATCCAGTGCTGCCAGCGGCATGCACAACTGGCAGGACTGGCAACCTTTGTGTGCAGGTGCCTGGGCCTCAGCGCTGGCGTGATGGCCGGAGACCATTTGCATGTGCAGGGCGCAGTCCTCGCTCATGCCGGTCTCCACCGACTGCGACACGGCCAAGGGCGCTCCGCCGTCCATGGCAAACACCATGCGCTCCGCCGTCCAGCCGCGCAAGGGCAGCAAGGCGATCAGGAAGAGTAGGAAGAGGCGGCTCACGTTGACATGATAGCGCCTGCTCATTGCAAGCCAATTGACCAAGAGCAAAGTCGGGGCGCACGAAATCGCTAGCCTCGCGTCTTCAGGAAAGAACCCCTTATGGACGCAGACATCATCATCGTGGGCGCGGGCCCGGCCGGCCTGTGCCTGGCCAAAAACCTGAGCGGACGTTCGCTCAAGATCGTGCTGCTGGAGCAGCAGCCCCAATCCGATCTGGAGGCGCCGCAGTTTGACGGGCGCGAAATCGCCCTCACCCAGCACTCGGCCAAGCTGCTGCAACAGATGGGGCTGTGGGACCTGATCCCCCGCGCCGACATTGCCCCGCTGGTGGATGCCAAGGTGATTGACGGACCGTCCAGCTTCTCGATGGTCATAGGCCACGAGTTGGGTGGTCGCAGTGAACTGGGCTGGCTGGTGTCCAACCACCTGATACGCCAGGCCGCATGGCGGGGCGTGCAACAAGCCATGGCCGCCAACGCCGACATCACGCTCATGGCCGGTGAAAAAGTGACCGCCGTGCACACCGATGCAGCCCAAGGCAGCGTCACCCTGGCCAGCGGCCGCACCTTGACCGCCAAACTGGTGGTGGCCGCCGACAGCCGCTTTTCCACCACGCGCCGCATGATGGGCATAGCCGCGCACATGCACGACTTTGGCAAGAACATGCTGGTCTGTGCCATGAGCTTCGAGCAGCCGCACCACTTTGCCGCCTGGGAGTGGTTCGGCTACGGCCAGACCCTGGCCCTGCTGCCCATGAACCCGCATCCGGAGACTGGGGCGCACCGCGCCTCCGCCGTCATCACCCTGCCCAGCCGCGAGATTGAGGCATTGATGCAGATGGAGCCGGCCGCCTTCAACGCCGCCGTTACCCAGCGCTTTGCCAAGCGCCTGGGCGCCATGCAGTTGGTCAGCACCCGCCACAACTACCCGTTGGTGGCGGTGTTCCCGCAGCGCCTGGTGGCGCAGCGCTTTGCCACGGTGGGCGACGCCGCCGTGGGCATGCACCCGGTCACGGCGCATGGCTTCAACTTCGGCCTGCTGAGTGTGGAAGCGCTGACCAAAGAGATTGCAACGGCTCTGCATACCAAGGGTGACATCGGCCACAGCAGCCTGCTGCAGCGCTACGAGGGCCAACAAAAGCGCGCCACCCTGCCCCTGTTCTGGATGACGCGCCTGATTGTCGAGATCTATACCCGCGACACGGCACCCGCCAAGCTGTTGCGCAAGGCCCTGCTGCGGGTCAGTGACAAGCTGATTCCCTTCAAGCGCTCGATTGCGCACTCCCTTTCGGGCGCCTGAACTCGGTGCCCGAGCGCGCCTACCGGGCCACCGCCGGCAAGCGCTGTTTTTATCCACTAACATCGCGTAGCACCGCCTGTTTGCCTGTTTGCCTGTGCGGCACGCCGCCACGCAGGCGGCGCTATCCCTTGCTGGAGGCTCTGTTCACACCCCTGCCCGGGAGTAACAGAGCCAACGGGCATGTCATTTCCTCATCCTGATTCGCGAAAGCACACCATGCCGATTGCAACGTCCACAGAAGAAGCCCAAAAGCAATTGGGCGGCAGCGAGATGGACGCCGTACTCAAAAGCATTGCCATTCCACCCCGCCCCCTGGTGGTGGAGCAACTGCAGGCCGAACTGGCCCTTGACGAACCCGACATCCGCCGGGCCGCACACTGGGTCAGCCAGGATGTGGGTCTGACCATTGCCGTTCTGAAGACCGTCAATTCGCCCATGTTCGGCCTGAGCCGGCGCGCCGAGTCGGTGGAGCAGGCGGTCGGACTGATAGGGTTGCGCCAGCTGTCGATACTGGTCACCGCGCTGTCGGTGCGCAGCCTGCTCAAGGGCGACACGCAAATGCTGGCGCGCTTTTATGACACCTCCAGCAAACGCGCCTACGCCATGTCGCGCATGGCCAAGACCACCCGCACGGTGGACGTGGCCCTGGCGCAAACCTTCGGCCTGTTCTGCGACGTGGGCATCCCCCTGCTGCGCAACCGCTTCCCCAACTATGTGCAAACGCTGCAGGTAGCCAATATGGACACCGAGCGGTCCTTCACGGCCGTGGAGCAGCTGGCTCACAACACCGACCACGCCCTGATCGGTGCCATGATGGCCAAGTCATGGGCACTGCCCGAAACCGTGTGCCTGGCGATTCGCATGCACCACGACTACCCGGTGTTTCTGGACCCCAAGATTCCGCGCGACGTCTCGCGCCTGATTGCCCTGGGCCTGGTGGCCGAGGTGGCGATTCAGCGTTTTGCCCGCCTGCACTCCACCGTGGAGTGGGCCAAAGGCGGTGACTATGTAGCCGGAGCGCTGGTGCTGGCGCCGACCGAGGTGGAAGAATGGATAGAGCAGCTCATCGAGGAATTTGCCACCGGTATCGAGTAGGAAGGCGCCTTCTATAATTGCTTGCGTATCGCCTCCGGTACGCAAGCAATTACGTGTGGGAACCTCATGTCAGTCAAAGCAGGATCGGATGGAGATGCAGCGCCCAAAGGCCTGATCGCCGTTCTCTTTACCGGCGTCTTTATGGCGGCCCTGGATACCGCCATCGTCGGCCCCGCCATCCCCGTATTGCGTGAAAGCTTTGGTGTCGACAACCGCGCCGTCGGTCTGGTGATGAGCGTGTTTGTGCTGTTCTCGCTGTGCAGCACCGCCCTCATGGCCAACCTGAGTGACCGCTACGGCCGCCGCCCTGTCTACCTGTTCAGTGTCTCCACTTTTGCCCTTGGCTCTCTGCTGATTGCACTGTCGCCCAGCTTCTGGATGGTGATTGCCAGCCGTGCGGTGCAAGGCATTGGCGCCGGCGGCATCACGCCCACGGCCAGCGCAGTGGTGGGCGACGTATTTGCACCGGCGCAGCGCGGCAAGATGCTGGGCCTGATAGGCGCCACCTACGGCATGGCCTTTGTGCTGGGCCCGCCGCTGGCCTCGGGGCTGATGCTTGTCTCCAGCTGGCACTGGATCTTTTTGCTCAACCTGCCGATTGCGGCCGTCATCCTCTACATGGGTGCGCGCGTGCTGCCGCGCCAGCGCACGGCAGCGGTTCAGGCCCCGCTGGACATCCTGGGCATTGTGACCACCTTCACCCTGCTGGCCGCGCTGGTGCTGGGCATTACCCGCGTGCTGGATCCGCTGCTGGGCCTGGTGGTGTGGCCCTGGCTGCTGCTGGCTGTGGCCGTGTTGCTGCTTGCCCTGATTGCCGTGGAAAAGGCGGCCAAGGCACCGCTGATTCCGCTGTTTTTGTTTGGCCAACGCCAGCTGGCCATCACCTACCTGCTGGCCAGCGGTGCGGGCTTCGGCATGGGCAGCGTGATCTTTCTGACCTCTATTGCCACGCATGCCTACGGCGTCACTGCACAGCATGCCGGCTTTGTGCTGCTGCCGCTGGTGGTGTGCTCCATGCTGGGCTCGGGCGGCGGCGGGCGCATGCTCAACCGCCTGGGGCCGCGCAGCATGATGCTGATGGGCTTTGCCATGCTGGCCCTGGGCTACGGCCTGTCGGCCGTCACCAGTGTGGGCCTGTGGCTGTTTCTGGTGGCCAGCGTGCCCGCAGGTCTGGGCATCGGCATTGTGGTGGGCGGCGCCCTGCGCTCCATCGCGATTGACGAAGCACCCGTGGCAGTGCGCGCTACGGCACAAGGCCTGATCAATATCTGCACCGCCATCGGCACCCTGGTGGCTGCGGCCTCCATCAGCGCCATCGCCGATCTGGCGGGCGGCGGCACCGAAGGCTTTGGCAAGGCCTATGTGCTGGTGGCCGCACTGATGCTGGCCATGCTGCTGATCACGCTGGGCCTGCGCAAGAAGGCCGACACGGCACTGCAAGCCGCTTAGCAGCGCCCACGCTTTGGCTAGTGTGCTGCCCCCCAGGGTGGCGCATTGCTCCGCTTCACCAATATGGTGCGGAAGTTGCTTAGTCTTTGACGTCCCCCCGGATGCGTTGAACCGGAAGGGGGATGCACAAGGACTGTTTGCATGATCAAGAAAATATCGTCGTGGCTGGGCAAGCTGAGCGTGGGCCAAAAGCTCACCCTGATTTACCTGCTGGACCTGACCGCGGTGATCTATGTCTCCAGCATCCTGATCCAGGAAAAGTATCTCGCCATCGACTTTGCACGCAAAGAAATTGTGGGTGCACGCTATACCGACGCGGTGCGCAGCAACCTGCTGCAGGTGTTTGCAAACGGCGCACCGGCCAGCGGGACCGATGCCCTGGGCGTGCTGCAAGGGGCGCGTGAGCAAAGTGATGCCAGCCTGCGTACCAGTGACCAGGCCGAGCGCTTTGTGCAGGTGCTAAAAACCGGCCGCAACCAAACAGAAATTGAAAAGGCCAAGACGCTCAGTCTGGGTCGCGACCTGCTGACCACGGTAGGCAACCAGTCCAACCTGATTCTGGATCCGGATCTGGACAGCTATTACGTGATGTCGCTGTCCATTCTGCGATTTCCCGAGCTGCTGCAAATACTGCATGAAAGCCGGCAATTCATGCAAAGCCGCAGCCAGCAGAAGGCCAGCCAAACACAGGCGGCGCAATTGCTGACCCTGCTGGGCCGCCTGGACGCGGTGCTGCAGGGGCTGGAGTCCGACTACCAGCAGGTCTGGCTGGCCGGCACTCCGGCCTTGCGGGCCGCACTCCAGACCAGCCGCGAGGCACTGCTGCTGCAAAGCCGACTGTTCGAGTCGGCCGTCAAGGACTCCACCGAGGGCGAGCCCACCGCAAACGAAGTGGTGCGCATGAATGTGGCCTACGAAAGCGCGGTGCTGGCCCTGGACCAGGCCTGGAGCACCACCATTGGCGAATTGCAGCGCCTGCTGCAACACCGCGTGGAGAGTCTGTTCTCCCGCATGTGGCTGCATCTGGGCACGGCCCTGGTGCTGTTGTGCAGCATCCTGAGCCTGGTTTATCTGGTGGCCAGCCAGATTGCCAAGCCGCTGCAAAGCCTGGCCCGGGTCGCCGACCTGGTGCGCCGCTCCGCCGACTACAGCCACCGCGCCAGCTGGCACAGCCGCGACGAGATCGGCCAGCTCTTCAACGCCTTCAACCGCATGCTGGCCCAGCTCGACCAGGACCGGCTGACACAACAGGAGCTGATTGCCAATGCCCGGGTGGCCGACGCGCAGCGCGAGCTGATGGAAGCCCTGCCCACCCCCATGCTGGTGACCTCGGTGCCCGATCACGACGTGCTCTACGCCAACAACCCGGCCCTGCCCTGGCTGCCCGGCAATACCCGCGACCCCTGGCGCACCGGGCTGGATGCCGGCCTGCGCGGGCGCTTTTTCCAGCGCCTGGCCGACTTTGGCGCAGTGGACGAATTCGAGGTGCGCTGGATGGGCGGCACCGTGCCGTCCTGGGCCGTGTTGTCGGCCCGGCGTCTCAAATTCCAGGGGCAAGACGCGGTGCTGACGGCCTTTACGCCCATCAACAAACTCAAGCACATGGAACAGCGCCTGGAGCTATGGGCCAAGGTGTTTGAGGCCTCCAGCGAAAGCATCATCATCATGGACGAGGTCCGCAAAATCATCAGCGTCAACCGGGCCTTCTGCCGCTCCACTGCCTACGATTTTCATGAAGTGGTGGGCGAAGACATGTCGCTGCTGCTGGGCAGCGAGGTCGACGCGATCTGGACGGATCTGCAGGACAAGGAATCCTGGCAGGGCGAAGTGCACATGCGCAAGCTCAACGGCACCCGTTACCCTGCCTGGCTGATGATTTCGGCTGTGCACAAGAACGCCACCGTCGGTGAGATCGTCAATTACATCGGCATCTCGATCGATATCACCGACCGCAAGGCCAAGGAGGAGCGCATCCGCTTTCTGGCCCAGCATGATGTGCTGACCGAACTGCCCAACCGCGCCCTGTGCGAGCAGCGCCTGAACGATGCCATCACCCAGGCCCGCACCAGTGGCGAAA